>NZ_JAEMUC010000022.1:0-19403 GCF_018342455.1 Neochlamydia sp. AcF95
GTTTGGTGTACGCATGAATTAGATTGGCTGCCCCAGAAAGAAGAATGGGTAGATCTGAATGCGCTAGTCTGCATGAGAAGCACTAGGCGCATTAAAGATAAAACATCGGTAGAGGCTAGATACTATATTGCTAGTGAAAAAGCTAGCGCTGAAAAGCATGGACTAGGCATACGCTTGCATTGGGGTATCGAAAACAAAGTTCATTGGCAATTAGATGTTTCTTATGGGGAAGATAAGAGCAAAGTCCGTAAAGACCACGGTCCCGAAAATCTATCTGTTTTGAAAAGATGTACAATGAATTTATTAAAAGCTGATACAAAAACAAAAGCAGGAATCAAGGGCAAGAGAGCAAAAGCCGGGTGGAATCGAGACTACATGATGGAAATACTAAATGGTAAATAAAATCTTCATGCAATTTCCCTGATAGAAAAGGTTTCTCAAGAGGAATAATCATGTGAATATTAAGGTAAATCACCAGGATGTAGAAATCTATAAAAGGAAATCCAATACATTAATCAAACGTATGAAAAAAGTCCCAGAGAGATTTTTTATACTAGAAGCAAGATTTATTATTTCTCGAGTAGGAAGAAACAGCATGTCAAAAGAAACGTGTTTATAAAAATTTTGTTTACTTACATCCCTACTAACAGAATGTAGAATGGCAAAAAAATAAGCAACCGGTTACAAATATCGAGATGTAAGTCCAACTATAACCAGATAAAAGAAGAATAAATTTATGAGCTTAGTGAATATACATATTAAGCCTTCTAAATTTCCTGAATTTAAGAAAATAAAAAAAGATTCTCATTATTCTCAAGAAAATACAAACCTTTATAAAAAGATTGGTTTAAGGATTTCAAGGATATTCGCGCACTTGGAACAACAAGATTTATACCGAACAGAGCTAATATGTAGAGAACAGAAGCATTTGATTGAAAACAGTACTCTGGCAGGAGAAGACTACACGCTAGCCTTAAAACGTGCTGTGCAAGAGAAAAATCGTGTCCAACAAAGCGTTTGCATAGAAAAATTAGGCGACGTCTATTTGAGCAAAGGAAAACGTGAAGCTCTTCTGCAGGCTGCAGGGCTTTACAATTATGTTTTACGCCTCACATCGACAAACAGAAAGGAAATAATTGAAGAAAAGCTTTTTGATATTCAACGAATACTCATCGAACTATGCGAAGGAAAGCCTTTAAGCCTTGAACACATGCGGAAACAATTTGAGGATAATCGTGCAGTATTAAAAAAGATTAGGGAGGATATTGAAAAGAAAATTCACGCCCTGCCAGAAACTCCTTCTTCTGCACAAGTCAGAAAGCTCTATCGTCGGATTGCTCAAAAAATAAAGTTCTTCTTTGAGAGTCTCGCAATGCAGGCCTTTGGCATCTTAGGCCCTAAACCATGTGAATATGCTATGATAGGCTTTGGTTCTCTAGCTAGAGAAGAGATGACTCCTTACTCCGATTTAGAATTTGGCATTCTTATATCAGCTGACAATACAGAAAATAGAAAGTATTTTAAGCGTCTGACCACTCTAATTCACTTAAAGGTGATCAACTTAGGAGAAACGATTCTTCCTGCTTTAAATATTCCGTGCATAAAAGAAACTGGTTTTTTTGATAGCATTACGCCACGAGGCTTTGCATTCGACGGAGCGGGTGTAGAAGGAAAGGGGTGTAAAACTCCTGTAGGTAATGGCAATTTTAGACTTATCCAAACGCCAGAGAAGATGGCACAATATATTGGTAAAGATGAGAAAGGCAAGTGGTGGCATGAGAGAGAGCCTCATCTTCCCATGGAACTTTTAACTTTTACTCATCTGCTAGGCAATCATGTATTAACCAAGCAATATAAACAAAAAATTCAACAAATACTTAATGCTCCTTATCAAGAGAACTTCAATCTTCGGCAGTATTTAGCTAAGAAACATCTAGTTGAGGAGGACATGAAAAATTTTGATCCTAGCATAGATGACTTAGAAAGGCAAGGCATGCTATTTAAAGTTAAAAACGATTTTTACCGTTTTCCTCACCTGGCTTTGGACCGTTTGGCCCTTCTTAAAAAAGTAAAAGCTTCCGACACATTTACTAGAATTGATGAATTAAACAAGCAAGAGGTTCTAACACAAATTGCATCTAAAAATTTAAAAGAGTGGATGAGCATAGCATTATTCATGCGTCTTAAGACTTATTCTCACTATCAAGCGCAACAGGAGACAATGAACCCCCTAATTAAACCTTTTGGCTTTGAGGATCATATCATTATTAAAAAGCACTTCGCTTCAAATTGTAAAACTGTAAAAAAGATAAAAAAAATTTATCAGATTTTCATACCTTTTTACCAAGCTATTCAGGAATTTTTCGCAGGCAATGAAGATACACTTAAATTTTCAATTTTAGAAGATGCCTCCCTCCAGACGCAAGGAGATATAGCTGCACGGCTTTTTCAATATAAAGAAGCTAAAGATTATTACAGTCAAGCTTTAAAAGAAAATCCTGAAAATGTAGGGGTGCTAAATGCCCTGGGAATGATCTGCTACGATCAGGGAGAGTTAGATGAAGCGATTAAATATGTTGAGAGAGCGCGCGCAATCGATGAAAGGTGCTCGGATACACCTTACCTCAATATAGTAAGGGATTACAACAATCTTGGAACGATTGCTCACTCTCAAAGAAATTTAGAAGATGCCATTAAGTACTTTAATCAAGCAATAGAAAAGATTACTGATAAAAAGCACCCTACCCTGGCAATGCTTTACAATAATTTAGGACAAATCTACCAAGTTCAATGGCATTTAGGAAAAGCCGCTGAATGCGTCAAGCACGCGATACACATTGATGGTAAAAATTTTCTTACTCTGGCCACCTATTACAACAATCTGGGAAAAATTTATCTAGACAAAAACAAGTTAAACAAAGCAACTAAATATGTCAATCACGCTCTCACCCTTAACCAGGGGCTTTTTAGTGAAAACCATTTTCGCATAGGAATCAATTATAATAATTTAGCATTGATCTACCAAGCTCAAGGAAAATTGAAAGAGGCGACTGGGTACTTTAAGCGATCTCTTGCAATTACCGGTAAGCTTTTTGGTGAAAATCATCCTGCCCTTGCAACACGCTATAATAATTTGGCAACAATATATAAAGATCGAGGAGGAGAAAAATTAAAGAAAGCCCTAATGTTTGCAAATAAAGCATGCGACATTAACATTAGACTTTTTGGTAAAAACCATCCTACACTTGCAACACGCTATAATAATTTGGCAAAAATATATAAAGATCGAGGAGGAGAAAAATTAAAGAAGGCCCTAACGTTTGCAAATAAAGCATGCGACATTAACATTAAGCTTTTTGGTAAAAACCATCCCATCGTGGCAAACGATCGCAGCACGCTAGGGACAATTTACCATGCCCAACGAAGATTAAAAGAAGCGGCTCATTGTTTTAATCAAGCATTCGACATTGATATTAAGCATTTTAAAAAAAATCATCCAAATTTAGCAATTCGTTACATTAACCGGGGAGTTGTCTACATGGATCTAAAAAAATTTATGCAAGCGGCCATAGCTGCCAAGAAAGCGCTCGATATTAACCGTAAGATGTTTCCAGATGAAAATCATCCCAATGTGGCAGTATGCTATAACAGTTTAGGAATGATTCATAAAGCTCAAGGCTTCCTAGGATGCGCGGCAGAGCATGTAAAGAAAGCTCTTATCATTAACCTAAAACTGTTTGTCAAAAATCATCCATCTATAACAATGTGCTATAATAACCTAGGAACAATTTACCAAAAACAAGGTAATATTGAGCTAGCCAACAAATGTTTCAAGCTAGCACGCAGAAATGAACCAAAGCTTGTATGACTAAGCAAACTTAGTGCCTTTTCAGATTACCAAACTTTGAGATAAGCTCTATCCTGCTTTTAGAAAAGGTAAAAATTATGAGTGAATATATCGATAAGCTACTCGCTCAGATAAAAATCTGACGCAAAGCTCAAAATAAATAGAGCGCTATACTAAAACAGTATGATAATAAGACTTGCTGCCTATATTTCGACTACCTTTTTACCGGCTAGCGCGAAGATGCGATTGTCTGCATTCTTAGTGACAGTAGAGCCTCCTACGAAATCGCTGAAGGCTGGCAAAACAGCTAGAGAATCAAAAATTTGGAAGCAACGCAAATTCAGCTGATCGTGCCTACTTTTGAGCAAAATTTGAGGGTGAAGATGTCCTGACCAAACAAAGTGGTTTTCTATGGTTATAGGAAAATGGTTAAAGTAAAAAGGCTTGATCGCCAAGTATTCTTGATGGACCTGTAATTTCCAGCCTGCCGGCATATAATTCTTTAACGCTTGATCGTGGTTGCCCAGGATAAGATCTACTGAGCAATTGATAGTAGAAAGCCACTCGCCAAATTTTGATTGCACGCCTTCAGAGAGGCCATTTTGCGCATGAATAAGATCGCCTACCACGATACAGCGTTGAGCGCCTGTATCCTCGATTATATTTTTAAGGTTGATTAAATCTTGATCCATGGCCCCTTCAGGTACAGCAATTCCCGCTCTTTGCATGGTGGCTGCTTTTCCGAGGTGAATATCCGCGACTATTAAGGCTTTATTCTCCTCCCAATAAGCAGCTCTTTGTGGTAACAATTGAATAGTCTGTTCACGGATTTTTATCGCTATCATTTTCTTTTCCAGCTACTTTTAATTTTCTCAATACGCTCTTCTAAAGTTTCATTGGTAAGATGGCCACTCACTCTTTCTATATAAAGAGGCAGAGCAAAGGGGCTTAATTTGGCGGGGTGTGTAAGAATGATAAGGGAGGTCGATAATCTTTTCAACACTTGCAAAATTCTATTTAACTCAAATTGCTGATGGATTACCTCACTTTTTGCTTGTTGGATCAATAAATTCGAGGGGTCATATTTACTAAAAACTTCATAGAGCAAGCTGCTGCTCACCTGCACTTGACGATGAGTCTTATGTTTGCCTGGATACCCTTGAAAAATAAGCCCTGAAATGCGGGCGATGTCCCGAAAAGAAGAGCGCGCTAACTCATGCAGATTGATAAGCGAGGTGATCTCTTCTTCCAGCTTATCGAAAGCAAATAAAGCATTATTTAAACTTTCTTCGTGGAAAGGCACGCAGCTAAGAATTTCCAGGCCGTAATCATTAGAACTTAAGGTAAATGTACCAGGGTTACTTTTAGATAAGCGGGAAGCAATAATATAAGCAAGCCCCTGATGGACAGCTTTTCCTTCAAAAGGATAAAAAAAAAGATGCCAGCCCTCTCGTGATTTTAAACTCTCGATAAGCATCTCATTTTCATGGGGAATGGAGGAGAGCTTTTTTTGTATGGCAAGAATTTGCTCTAAAAAAGCATTTTCCGGGTAGATCTCTTGAGAGGGATTTAATGATTCTCTTAACATTTTTCCTAAAGGAGCTGAGAAGGGAAGTCTGCCACCGCGCCATACGGCAGCAGTCTTAGGCACCCCTTTACTGAGGCGCACATAAGCTGTTAGGTCACGAAATTGAATAAGTTCTAAGAGACGTCCCCCAAATAAAAAACGATCGCCTTTTTTCAAGCTGGATAAAAAATTCTCTTCGATGATCCCTAAAGATTTTCCATTGCTCATTTTAACAGGAATATGAGGTTCTGAGGTGATCGTACCGATATTCAAGCGATGAAACTGTATAATTTTTCTATCGACAACCTTATAAAGATCTTTTTCTATAATAAGCTTTTTATATTCAGGATAGGCCGTTAAAGCTTTCCCTCCATGAATTAAAAATTCTAGGCAGCTATCCAGCTCTTCTAAGGTTAGATCTTTAAAGGCATAGGTCGTTTTAATCTCTTTAAACATTTCATTCTTATTAAATCCTCCACCAATCGCACAAGTGACTAAGTGCTGGATAAGAACATCGAACGTATGCGTCAAGGGTAGACGATTTTCAATCAATTGCTGCTGTAAAGCTTTACGATAGCTTTTCAATTCAGCAATCTCTAAAGCATGGGTAGGAACAATCAGCAAGCGACAAGGAGTAAGAGGACGGTGAGAGGAACGACCTGCTCTTTGCAATAGACGGGCAATACTTTTAGGCGATCCTACTTGAATCACTTGCTCTACAGGAGAAAAATCAATTCCTAAATCCAACGAAGAAGTACACACTACGCATTTTAAGATTCCCTCTTTCAGACGTTGTTCGATCAGTTCTCTTTCTTTTTTATCAATCGAGCTGTGATGCAGGCCTATTAAATTTTTCCATTCGGGCTTAGCCTCTTCTATTGCTTGATACCATCGCTCGGCTTGCGAGCGAGTATTGGTAAATATCAAGGTCGATTGGTGAGGAGAAAGCTTTGTAAGGACATAGGGAAGCATGCCTAGACCCGATTTTCCTGCCCATGGTAGCTTTTCTATGCTACTCGGTAATAAAGTCTCTAGGATAACTTCTCTTGGCATCTTAGTCACAATCAAAGAAGCTTTACGATCTATGCCTACACAAACCTGCGCGGCTTGCTCCAGATTGCCAAGCGTGGCTGTCAGCCCCCATATCCTTACACTTTTACTCCAGCTTTTTAAACGCGCTATACAAAGCTCTAGTAAGACACCACGTTTTGTGCCCAAAAGTTCATGCCACTCATCGATAATAAGGGCCTGTAAGTGGGCAAACTGTTGTTTGGCTTCTGCATTGCTTATCACCAGAGCCAAGCTTTCGGGGGTAATCAGCAAAATCTCCGGAGGATTCTTAGCTTGCTTAGCTCTTCGGTTTGTCGTGGTGTCTCCTGTTCTTTTTTCTACTCGATAGGGAAGCTTAAGATCAAGAATAGGCTGTTGAAGCGCTAGTTGAATATCACTGGCCAAGGCTCTTAAAGGGGTAACATAGAGAATTTGCACACCTTTAGCACGATGATGATGGAGGTGGGATAAAGCGGCAAGGTAAGCTGCGTAGGTCTTACCTGCCCCCGTAGGGACCGAAATTAACCCATCCTTTGCTTCAAAAAATGCTTTCCAAGCTTCTTGCTGAAAGGCAAGGGGGCTCCATTCTTTTATTTTTAACCAATCTAGAATGAAAGCTAATTCTTTATTGCTCATTCAAAAATTCTAGCTTAATTTGTTGCAGGGTGTCGCATTCTGTAAAAGGCTTATCAGTTCTCCAGCGTGCAATACGAGGAAAACGTAAAGCGATCCCCGATTTATGCCTTTTAGAACTCTGGATCCCTTCAAAGGCTATTTCAAAAACTTGTTCAGCTTTCACTTTACGCACAGGGCCAAATTTTTCTTCGGTATTACGCCTAATCCATCGATCGAGCTTATCAATTTCTTGCTGAGATAATCCCGAATAAGCTTTAGTGATAGGAATGAGTTCCTGCTGATGCCACACGCCAAAAGTATAATCTGTATATAAATTTGCTCTTCTACCCGTGCCTGCTTGAGCATAAAGAAGAACGGCATCAATGGTCATAGGATCTATTTTATATTTCCACCAATTTCCTCTTTGCCTCCCTGTACCATAGGGGGAGTTCAAGCGCTTAAGCATAATCCCTTCGGTTAAAGTATGCTTAGCCATTAAGCGTTTTTCATGGATCTGCTCCCATGCGTTAAAAGCAATGAGAGGAGAGATTAAAAATTTTGGATGAATTTCTGCTAATTCTTCTAAAATCTTACGTCGATTGATTAAAGCTTCTTTTCGGAGGTCTACACCGTTGTATTCTAAAAGATCATAAATCATGAATACGACGGGAGCTTCTTTTTGGATAGCTTTGGAGGGTGCTTTTCTTCCTAGCCTTTTTTGCAAGATCCCAAAGGATAAAGGGGTTTCATTCTCATAAGCAAGGATTTCGCCATCTAACACTGTTCCATGGGGAAATTTTTGTATTCCTTCTAGGATTTCGGGAAATTGATCGGAGATAAGCTCATTACCGCGCGACCAAATGGCTGCTGCTTTTTCTCTAAAAACAACTTGGGCGCGGATACCATCCCACTTCCATTCTGCCTGCCATTCATGGGGATGGGATAAAGCTTCCAAGTTTCCTTCCAAAGGCGAAGCTAGGTAAAAAGGATAAGGATTTAAGTAGTTATTTTTTTCTTCGACAACTCTTAAGCTATCAAAAAAATTGGCAGTAGGCTGCCAATGACCCATGACACGTTGACTTAACACCTCTTTGGGCACCTCAAGAGCTTGGCTTACAGCTTTAATAGCCGATAGCTGAGAAACGCCGATGCGAAAGCCCCCGGTAAGAATTTTATTAAAGATAAAAATCTCTTTTTTACTTAAGCTCTTCCAGATTTCTACAACCGTACTTTTTTGCTCTTCCTCTTTCTTGGACTTTAAAGGTAGAATAAGGTTTGCCATCCAGGCAGACAAAGGCAAATCAATCAAATGATTTTTACTATAGGATTGCTCTAACAATAAAGATATTGTTTCGGCGGTATCCCCTACTGAGGCATAGGATTCTTCAATCAGCCAGGCTGGCAATTGGGTAATCTCTCCACACCAGGTGAGTAAAGTCTTAGAGCCTATTAGTCTTTTTAACCTATGTCCACTTAAGAAAAATAATGCCCAGGCGCCATCTTCGGAAGGAACCTTTTTAAAGTATTCTTCCATATAGCGTAGCTTTTCATTAGTCGATGAAGTTTGATCAATCAGATCAAATAATTCTGTAAAATTTTTCAATCGATCTCTTCCTCTAGAACATCTAATCCTTTTAATTCCCTCGCATCAATATGCAACTGCTCGCGCAAATATCTTGCTAATCCATCGGTGTTGCCATGGGTAGTTAGCACAACTTTAGCTTGGCTCTGCTTAATCGTTTGTATTAATCCTTCCCAATCCGCATGATCGGATAGCACAAATCCTTGGTCCATGCCTTTTCTTTTACGGGCGCCCCTTACTAGCATCCATCCTGAAGCTGCAGCTGCACGAAAGTGAGGAAAACGTTTTAGCCAAGGTGAGCCTGCGGCAGAAGGAGGCGCTAAAATCAGATCTTTTGAAAATGTATAGCTTTTTGGTTGTTCACTACAGGCCATAAAGGGCAGCATCTCAATCCCCTTTTCTGCATAGATTTTCGTTAAGGGCATCATGGCTCCATGCAAGTAGGCGGTTTGGTCTGTGAAAGACTTTAATAAAGAGAGGATACGTTGAGCTTTTCCTAATGAATAAGAATAAATAATGGAGGGGTGATTGCCGGCTTTGTTTTCTTCCCACCACTCAAACATCTCCTTAGCTATTTCCAAACTATCTTGCCAGCGATAGATAGGCAAGCCAAAGGTAGATTCGGTGACAAATATATCGCATTCTAATGTTTCAAAAGGCTGGCAAGTGGGATCTAAAGCTCTTTTGTAATCACCGGAGATAACGGTGACGGTGCTATCTGTTTCTATACGTATTTGCGAAGAGCCTAAAATATGACCTGCCGGATGAAGGGATACCCAACAATCTTTTATTTTCAACTTTTCACCATAGGAAAGCACCTGTAACGAAATATTACTTCCTAATCTATGGAGCAGTAAATCTTTTGAATCTTTTGAAGCGATATAATGCTGATGGCCGCGATAGGCGTGATCTCCGTGAGCATGGGTAATGATAGATAAGGGCACGGGCTTCCATGCATCAATATAAAATTGCCCCGGGCAACAATATAATCCCTCCCGTCTCACTTCTAAGGGAATTTTCATTTGGACCTTTGCCGGTAGATAAGTTTAACGTGCAAAAGCTTTTTTGCTGGCATTTACGGCTTTCTTATCTAATCCACGATCCTTAACAAGAATTAAATAAATTAGCCCACCGCAAATCCCTTGCTAAAGCTGTCTTTTTTTTGTCCTTAAAGGGGCCAATAGTTAAGCAATAGCAAAGCAAAGGAAAATATTTGGAATTTGCTTAAGTAAAATCCTAAATTAGGCAGCTCTTCGGCTAGCTAGCCTCCTAATTTTATTCATCTTGCAGCTTACTTTTTAGTTTCCTTATCTCTTGGGTGTCTTCAATCTTCTAAATGGTTGTGCTTAGAGGCAAGGTGAGAGATAAATTGTCTAAAGGCAGGCGTGTCAATTAGGTTTTCTAACCACTCATCATTAAGCATATCCTCTAAGGCTGGCAGCGTTCCTGCCTGCTCGGCTCGCTCTAAATAGTGCATAGCCGAAGGATAGTTCTGTAATAAAGAATGCATACAGGCTAAATTATAAAAAGTATGGGCACAGCCTAAAGACAACGCATGCATGAATTTTTGCTCGGCTTCCTGATAATAAGTTTTACTGCGCTCTGGACGAATTTCTTCATGCACCAATTCTGCTATATTTAAAAAAGCTAATCCACAATCATTCCAAGCCATCTCATCTTCGATGTCTATATTCAAGACCACTCGAAAATGTTCAATAGCGCTATGTAAAATATCTACATCCGAGGTTGCTTCTCCTAGATGTGATAAAGTTACGGCTAAATTATAGCGAGCATTCGTAAAATTGGGATCAATTTCTAATGCTTTATTTAAAACAGTAATGGCTTTTTCATAATGAGAAACCTCTTCTGAAAAGTCCCCTAGAAAATCAAGGGCACAGCCATAATTATAGAGCCATTCAGGTTCATAGTGTCGATGATAAAAAGCTTCTTCCTGTAGGTTAATTATCTTCTCAAATTTTTGGATGGCTGCTTCCAAATAATTTTTATCATTTGTAAGCTCGGAAAGCTTCATTAGAGCTAAGCCCCAATCGTTCCAAAACTGAAATGAAGATTGTCCTCCTAAATCGCAAGCTTTTTGAAAGCAATTAACAGCATTTTCCACTTGCTGGGAATCATTCCAATATTCACCAATATAAAAATACGAGGTGGCAAGGCCATACCATAATGCAGAATCTTGCTTATGAAGGGTAAGCCCATGCTGGAATTTATCGGCAGCTTGCACGTAATAGCTTTCCTCACCAAAGTAGCGCCCGAGCTCATTTAAGCAAGCACCGTATAAAGCCCAAATGTGTGGATTTCTAGGAATTAACTTAAGGCTACGCGTAATCTTGTGTTCGGCTGAATGCAAAAGAGCAAGAGATTCTGTATGTATGCCGAAAATCATTTCAGCCTCTCCCCCAAAAGCAAGAAGCAAGGGATGATCTGGATCAATTTGGGTAGCTTTAGTAAATTTCTCAATGCAAGCAACATTATAAGTGGGGTTTTTTTGTAACTTACAGGCGTTTAAATAGAGTTTCCCCCACCGTAGCCATAAGAAAAAGTTAGCTTCCTGCCCTTTGGCAGCCTCTTCAAAAGCAGTTTGAGCAAGTTCAAAATGCTGCAGATCACCTTTAAGATCGTAGAGCTTCTCATAGCAAAGAGCAAGCTTAAGCCATCGATCGGAGCATTCAGGCTCTTCACAAACAGCTAAATGATAATACTCTATCGCCTCTTCGCAATATTTATGCTGTTTAATAAGCTCGCTTAGCTCCACTAATGCCTCTGCCATATCTTGCCAAAAATCTGCACATTGGTGGCCTAATTGCTGGGCTTGTCGATATCTTTGGATAGCTTGATGAAAATCTACCGGCTCTTCAGAAGAAAGGCCGATAAGGTAGCAACTTAATCCCCATTTCCAAAAAAAACGGGATTTAACTTCTACCGGCTGATTTTCTAACAGAGCATACCCTGCCTGAAATTTATACTGAGCTTTTTGAAAATAATAGGGGTTTTGATGAAATAAGCCACTTAAGATTAAAGTTTCTGCCCCCATTAAATAGGCTTCAAAAAAGTTAGCATCCCGAGCAATAGCTTGGGCAAAAGCTTCTATGGCAGCAGCAAGACAGCGAGCATTTTCTTTTTGGGAAGCAAACACTTTTCCTTTAAGGAAATAAATAATAGCATGAGAAGGGGCCAGGCTTTCAGCCAAGGCAAAACTCTCTTGGAAGTTCACACTTCCTCTTTTAAGTTCTAACTCACCTTTTTTAATGAATAACTTAGCTAAAAGAATTTTTTCCTCATTCCCTAAAGAATGGAGGTTATAGGAAGCGGTGAAGCTATCTAATAAATCGAAAGCTTCTTTTTCTATAATTTCTTGCAGCTTTTTAGAAATTGAAATGTCATTATCCATAAACGACCATCTTATTATTCATAAAATGTTATACTTTTTTAAGATAATTTACAATCTTTACCTAGATGAGCCTTCTTTAAGCTCATCTTATTGATATACAAGATCCTTTATTATGTCTACCTCAACTTTTTTGTATACAGCTCTCGCTGCTTATCTCACCTTCTAAAAGCTGTTAGCAGCATCCCTAAATTCACCTTGCTATCAAGCACTTAAAAACACTAAAACCATTAAATTATTATCGGAAATTATTCACAATTTTTAATCAATGGCTTTTTGGTAAAAAATTTTCGCCAGCCTCTTATGCTATCCCCAACATACAAGCTATTTTACCTCTAGAAGCAACTTATCCCCGAGAAAAAATGAAATAAATTTTATGACTTATTCACTCTTGCTGGATAACCAATCAGTAGGTTGAGAAGAAATATATGACTACCTACCCAAAGATTCATCGGCCTACCTTAGGGATAATGCTTTTTATCATTTAAAGCTAGCCTTATCATAAGAGCTTTAGGGCAAGTATGATAAGCGCTTTTATTCTGCGCTTAAGGAACTATAAAAAAATGATTGAGCACACATTTTTCAAGAAAACTATTTTGGTACTTTAAACAATTTTCTTGCTCGGTAAGCTTAAGAGGATTTATATCGCGAGATAATAAAAAATTTTTACTCCTTATTTAGCAAATTTCTGTTATGGAATGATAGGCGTGGTGCAAGCAAATGAATGAAAGGTAGCCAGCTTTCCCGTAATATGAAGCAGTTACTTTTATTTTTAAAACTTAAGATAGATTCAGCATTTATCGAGAAAACATATCGTAGCCATCATGGGTAAAAATCTAAAGTTATTTTTTTTAATTAATCCTTTCTTAAAAGGCATATTTTCTTCATGAATAACAGCTTATTTAAAGTTCTCTCTTAATAATTTTCAAGCAAGTTGCTCACTCAACCTAAGCAGATAAAAGATAAAAGAAGCTCTTAACTAAACATTTTCGCAAGCTGTTCTCATCCTTTCGATGACGTTTGTCACATACTCTTTAGAAGGAGGCTCTAATCCTTCGGCTGTGTAGTAAGCAAAGGCTGCTACGCCTGCACCAATAAATACAATAGGCGCCCAAGTAATCGTAAAAAAGGCTGTTACGATACCCGCTATAAGCGCCACAGATGCTATCTTTGCTATCAAGATGTCTCGAATCTCCGCGGTGTTATTAAAGCGAAAATTATCGAGGCAGTCTCCATTGATCAGCCGAGTACTATAAAACTGAATTTGATCGATTAATCCCATACATCCTCTTTTATTAAATTATAATTAAAAAAAACCAAGTGTAAAAAAAATGTTATTAACAAGAGCAACATTTATTATTAAGATATTTAAAATTCACTTAGAAGGCAAATCATTTATTAAGCTCTCCAATTTACCCAAATTGAAGCAAAAAGAACAAGAAAAATACTAGTCTTCTAAATGTAAAGGAGTATATTCATCAATTAATAAAGAATGACAAAGCGTAAAATGGATTTCTTTAGGATCCACCACTTGAGGCATTTGAAATCCTTCTACAATTTTTTTAGAATCCCATTTCCATAGATAATGATTAGACAAAAGAATAATCCAATAATCGTGACTACACCCCCACAACTTTGCCTTTTTTTGCTTAAGCTGAGAGGCAGCTGTCACTTCATCTAAAGAAAAGCCTTCATTACATATACTTTTTATCTGCTGTAAAGCTAAGTTTAAAGTAGAATTAATCTGTTTATCATCCACATGAAATTGAACGGTTATCCACGGATATTCTAAAGAAGGATATAAGGGTAGTTCATACCTTACATCCATTCCCCTACTCTCCGAAGAATGGTTTCTTAAACGAGTCTCTATCATCTGACAAGCAAGCTCCAAATGTTCTAAGCGGGTAGGATCCAAACAGAGATGAAGAGGCAAAGACAAATAAACTAAACTTTCTTGGCTATGGGAAAGATGGTGAATTTTAGTCACCCTAACTTTAGGAGCTTTCTTATAATGAGGAAGGATAAATTTCTGATCTATCTTTTGGACATCCAGGGTGGAGAAACTATCCATACAAAGTTTTTTTATTTTTTCGATATTAAATTTACCTACAATGATGCAAACAAAGTCGGCAGGATTAGAAAAAGCTGCACGAAAAAACTTTTCAGACTGACCTAAGTTAGCTTTTTTAAGATCCTTAAAACTTAAAGGGTTTAAAGCATGCTGTTCATGCACCGCAATAACCCTTAAAAGTTTATCGCTATCTACTTCTCTACCTCTTCGTATCAATTCATCCTTTTTACTTTTTAATACCTGATTGAAAGCCTCAGGAGTACATCTGGGCTGCTGAAAAATCTTTTTAACTAACGTAAAAAATGTATCCAGACTTTCGGGGGGAAAAGAAGCATCAATGGATCGAACGAAAGGCTCTATTTTAATATTCAATTCTATGGATTGATCATATAAGAGCGCCGCTAGCTTGTCAGGACACCATTCTCCTATTCCAGATTCCATCGCAACACTTGCTGCCAATTCAGCTGAAGCGCGATCTTCAGGTTCTACAGATCCATAACCACCTAAGGCCACCAAACGCACGGAGATTTCATTCTCTTCATCATTTGTTTGCTTCAATATGACTCTCATGCCATTTTTCAAGCGACATTCACTTATAGAAAGGGTAAAGAATTCTTTTTCATCCAAAACTACCTCTTGGGCAAGATCCTCAGGGTTAAAAGATAAAGATTGGGCGTTTTCTAAGGTCTCAAGAGAAAAGAAAGGCAAGATGCACAGAAAAAAAAGATAAATTTTATCAAGCATAAACCGTCATTTTTAAAAAATTAAATATTATTTCGGAGTATAACAAGGGATTGTTAAGAAATATTAAAGAAACTTTTTTTCCTTTTGCTGATTTTAAGTAATACACATTGACAAGAAGGGTGGAAATTGCTTAACCTAGCCACATATTTATAATTTTTGAGCCCAAGTGGTGAAATTGGTAGACACGCCAGATTTAGGTTCTGGTGCCGTAAGGTGTGTAGGTTCGAGTCCTATCTTGGGCAAATTTCCAGAAATAGTAATATTTCTGGTTTTTCATTTTATAAGTAGTTGGTTTTTTTGTAAGACAAGCCTTAGAACTAGCTTTATTTTTGCGACTCAATATTTTCCACCCTATAAAACTAATTTTCCAGGTTACATAAAAAACAAACATTTTCCGTTTCACATCCAAAAGCGACATTTGGAAGTAAGCATCCCTATGTGTCAAAAGATTAATGCCCTACCTGCTCTATTTTTCAAAAGCTGTGCCCTCAGACCTTAGGGCTTCCCTATCAAGCTTTAATTTCTCTATCTGAGTCTGACTATGA
This sequence comes from Neochlamydia sp. AcF95, assembly GCF_018342455.1. Taxonomy (NCBI): domain Bacteria; kingdom Pseudomonadati; phylum Chlamydiota; class Chlamydiia; order Parachlamydiales; family Parachlamydiaceae; genus Neochlamydia; species Neochlamydia sp. AcF95. The sequence goes on from NZ_JAEMUC010000022.1 coordinate 15,428, forward strand.
GGTTTAAGACGGTTATAAAAGTCAGCTTCCAGCTGGCCTGTTACAAATCCTTGCTGATCAAACTTACGTAGGTTAGCTTCATGGTTAGTTAGCTGGCTCTTGAATTTGCTGAGCTTCTCTCTCTCTCTCTCTCTCTCTCTCTCTATCACCTTCTTTAGCTTCAAAAGCAGCTTCCATCATGGCTAAATAGAGTTCTACCTCTTCTGGATTAGGACAAAGGTTTTTCAAGTAAATATCAAACTTATCATTAATCCCTTAAGGCACTCACGTCCCCTCTATATCTTCTAGGACAGTGGATAACAAACCTATTTGCTGTCATGGCCAGAAGAGTGACTTTCGGTCAATTTTCGACCGCAATCCGAGCTCTTTAGATGACAGCTTATGGGATATACCCCACAATTTTCCTCTCGATTTCGCCCACCAAGAACCTCATTCGAGGGTAAACAATAATGTTACATGTGATATATGGCTCAGAAAGAGCTTATCTAGGAAAAGCTTCAGCATATGTCAGAGAACCTCTGAAATATTCTCAAAACTCATATCTTTAATTTGTAAATCATCTAGGGTTTAAGCCATTCCTTTTATTTTCCTAAGGCAGCAAGGGGCGTATTCGAATGGGATTCACTAATCCGGGTGTGACCGCGTAATGCGGATTTGGCAGGACTAATCATAATACTAACATCTTGGCCTAATTCATTGAGGAAGCGGATAAGTCGCTCAAGTGAAAAGCTACGCAATCTTCCGCGAATTAAAGCAGAGATTTTTGGTTGGTCTATTCCTAAAATTTCGGCAGCTTGCTTTTGATTGAGTTTTTTCTTTTTAATAAGTTTAGCAATCTGGCGAGCAAGTTCAGCTTTAGCTAAAGCTTCCTCAGGATTTTCAATGCTTAGATCAGCCAATACATTCCCGGAACTTTCTTCGTACTTAATCACTTTTTTCATAACTGTCTTCCTTTCTCTTTTAATTCCTTATACAGAAATTCTGCTTCTTTTAAACGACGTTTGACTGGCTTTTCAATCTTTTTTTAAGCTGTTGCTTTCTCTCTTTTTTAGATTTAAAAGTAGTTATTAAGCTAGATGAATAGAAATCTTCCGCTTATATTTGATAAGGAAAGCCTTTCAAATACTCCTCCTATTTTATCGGAAACTCAAAAATGGAAATGTTTGCTCGTTCTTTCCATCCTCTTTTAGGATAAATTTTTTTTTCATAAATAGGATTATCTTTACTATTTTCTAAGAACAATCTCATACAATTTCGCTTTTTTACTTCCTCTACAACAGCTTCTAATAACTGTGTCCCAACGCCTTTTTGCCTAGCAATACGCCTCACATAAAAGCTTGAAACAAAAGCTTCGGGAAAATCCGTCCAAAGTTCCTTTAACCCTTGAATAAGAATATAACCAATAATTGTGCCATTTTGATCCATAGCTATTAAAAAGAGTTAATTGATTAGCTTCCTCCATGGCTTGCAAACAAGAAAGAACTCTTTCTCTCAGCTTATCCTCATTCTCTTTCTTCTATCCACTATCTTCAAACTGTTCGTTAAGAAAAGAAACGAATGCTTTGCTGTCGTTTTCCTGAAATTTTTTAATTAAATACATTTACAAACCCATTAATCTGTTAGCCCATGAGCATTGGCATAAGAGCCTAGCTGGCACTTCATACACCCATGGCCCTAAGAAGTCATTCTTGCATTTAAGAGAAGAGGTTTTTAAATCGCTGACGGCTATTCGATTGAATATCGAAGGAACATTAAAATTAAAAACCTACGACTTTTAGTGCAGGTATTCGAGGAATCGGCTGATGGTTTTGCCTTGCAAACCAAAGATCATATCCATTTTGAAGATTAAGCCAAAATTCAGGCGAGGTTCCTAAGGCATCCGCAAAATCTAGAGCTATTGCCTCCGTTACGCCTCGTTTTTTGTTGATGATTTCACTAATTTTAGGTTGAGTCCAAGTCCCACCCAGGTAACTAGCAAATTGCGCTTGTGAAAGTTTAAGGGGCTTAAGAAATTCTTCTAGCAATACCTCTCCAGGATGTATGGGTGATCTATTTTTTGGAAGCATGATTTCCTCTTTTCTTGCCTAATGATAATCTATAATTTCAACTTGCTCTGGTCCTCGGATGCCCTAAGAGAATACAACTCGATATTGAGCATTAATACGAATGCTGTATTTACCTTTAAAGTTTCCTTTTAAGACCTCCAGTATATTTGCTGGTGGCACTTTAAGGTCACTTAAGTTAATGGAGGCATTTAACATATCTAACTTTCTACAAGCAATTGAGTATAATGAGGGATCTAATCTTTTTCTCATACGCTTAGAGTTTACCCCGTGGAAATGTCTAAGGTGGACTTCAGCAAGCAATTGAATTAAGCTTTTTATCTCATTTTTATTCCATTATATCGAATATCGATATAGTGTAGGATAGAAAATCCAGTTACCTTAAAACAGAGCAGGCCTCTTGCGAGGCCTACATATTTAATTCCAAGTTATAGATTTTGCGATTAAGTTGAAGAAAAGGGCAAATCTTTTAAGCCTATCTCTGAAGCGATCTACTATGATTTAAAATTGTTTGAAAAGCTCGATCACATTCTCATCACAAGAGAGCATTTTAAGCGGACCTTAAGTTCCTGAGTTGTTGCCAGCAGCTCTTAAATCGGAATTATCAGTAACTCTATCTGCTTCTCAAGAAGCTGAACATACGTTTGAACTTCTTGAAGAAGTGGGTGTAAAAACACCCTCCCTACTTACAAGTAAATTTTTTTAATTTTAAAGTATTTTCCAACCTAGCAAAATTCTTACGTAGAGGAAAGAGGAAGAATTACTTTTTCAATAACTATTTCTTCCGCGTTAAACATATATAAGCTCTCTTATTCAGCTTTATTTTAGCTGAAGGAAGATTTTTTAATTTAAACTTCTTTTTCAATGCAGGCAAGCTTTTGGCTTGTCAATTGCTTTACAACTGGATCAGAAGAATGAAATGCTGCCTGGCTATACCAATAGCGAGCTAAATTTTCATCTTTTTCTATTCCTTCTCCATTTTCATAGCAGTAAGCCAACATCAATTCCGCTTTTGCATGGTTTGCTAGATTTATAGCTCGTCTGTAATATTCTAAAGCGTATTTCATATCTACTTCTACGCCGTTTCCCTGATAGTAACAATTTCCTAGCTGAAATAAACATTCTGCCCTAGCACTTTCTTCTAAAAGAGAATCATTAGCAAATAAGTAATTCCAATAAAGAGGGGATTCTAAATCTTTTTTGGTAAATAAAGGCTGAAGCTCTTGTTTATTGGGATTGAGGGAGTAATAATAAATATCCTTAATTTTTGCTTGTGTGGATGGGCTATATATTCCGTCAACTTCTTGAAGGAAGCGGGTAAATTGGCATCCATCATAAAATGTAGTCTGATTGGCTTCATCTACCACTGCTGCTAAAATGTAATCTAAATCTTTTTTAGCATTTTCATCCGCAAGTTCTACAAAACGTTTATTTCTGCACCACTCAATTTTTTCAAGGAGACTAGAGAGTTCAAAACTAATCTCGGGGTTTTTTACTTCTTGCCCCTTAACTAAGGAGGGACTATAATTGCTACTTATATTTGAATCATTTATAAACATAATCAACCTCATTATTTATTTTATTTAATGAGCCTATCCCGATAATCTGCCTATCCAAAACATTATAAGACTAAAATTTAATAACCCTTTCCAATATTTCACTTGTCTTTCCCATCGCACAACGATTCTTCTAAACTTTCGTTGTAGCCAAGATATGGCTCTTTCAACTTGCCACCTCCATTTCTTGAGCTGGCAGACAATCACCTCAGCTTTCTTGATAGCCCCTATTCTTCGCCTAGGTATAAAGGGATATATTTTCCTTTTTAGCAACTTTTCCCTAAGTTCCTCTGAGTCGTATCCTTTATCAGCTTCTAAAATAGGTATGACTTGGCAGAATTCATAAAGCCTTTGCAG
>NZ_JAEMUC010000023.1:0-9312 GCF_018342455.1 Neochlamydia sp. AcF95
ACTTCACTAGTGATCACTCATCAAGAAGGGTTAGCTTTAGATGTTAGAGCCATTCATGGCAATCCGTACGATGGGCATACGCTTGAAGAAGCTATTAAGAAAGCTCAACATAATAGCGGCAAGAACATCGAAGTAGCTTTTGTAGATAAAGGTTATCGAGGTCATACGGTAGAAGGCAAAAGCATATTTATTTCTGGGCAAAGAAAAGGCCTTACACAGTGGATTAAGTCCCAACTCAAAAGACGCCAAGCGATAGAACCCCATATCGGCCACATGAAGAATGATGGCAAACTGGGACGCAATTACCTTAAAGGCCGTTTGGGAGATTGTTTTAACGCCATTCTATGTGGAATTGGCCATAACATGCGTTTAATTTACAACTGGTTAGTCGCCCAAAATTCTCCCAAATGTCTTTATTCAGGCTAAAAAGCTTAATTTCTTCTTTAAATTGCTTTGACGCTCTATCTTGAAGGCTACCTCCTGCTCTAAAACTCTTAATTTTTAGCCAATTTTCATACTCATCAACAAAAATTCTTGGATTTGCAGTTTTTTAGCTTAGGTCTAAAAGAAAATTCATAATTTTTCTTTCTAAAATGGATGCAATGAAGAAATTTTTAAGGTTAATTCAGGTCGAACTATTTATAGAAAGTAAGAACGATTACCTTTCTGCCTAAGCATATTTAAAGAAAAATTAGCAGCTAAATGATAAAGGCTTAAGCGTGGGAACGTTCATATTCCCGATTGGACAATATCATGTAATTTGATAAGGCCTAGCAGCTTTTTATGCTCGGTAAGAACAGGTAATACCGTAATAGCATTTTTTTGGTCTCCTTCCATCTTACGCATGGCATCCCACGCCAAGTTATGAGGAGCAACCCACCGAGCTGTTTGGATCATTAGATCTTTCATAGGCAATTGCAGGGAAGCAGCCCCATGGGATTGCAAAGCCCGCCTTAAATCTCCATCAGTAAATATCCCCTGTAGAATTTCAGCTTCGTCAATCACTAATACACAACCACAACGTTTATTAGATAATTCTACAAGAGTATTTACCAATTTATCTTGAGGCTTGCATATAGGAAGGCTAGAGCCGGTGATCATTAAATCAGACACTTTAAGCGAGATGCGTTTACCAATCCTACCTGCAGGATGATTTTTAACATATTCTTCCAAACTAAAATTTTTCATGCGCATGAGGGCAACAGCCAGAATGTCTCCAAATATAAGCTGTATAACAGCAGACGTAGTCGGCACTATATCAAACGGGCAAAGCTCTTGCTGCAAAGGAAGATCGATATATATATCACTAGCTTTAGCTAAACGGCTTTTTGCATTGGAGACAATCCCTATAATTTTTACTCGCCGATTACGCAAAGTAGGGATAAGAGATAAAAGTTCTTCACTCTCTCCACTTTTACTAAGAAAAACAAATACGTCTTTTTCAGAAACTATGCCTATATCGCCATGTAAAGCGTTTGTGGGGGAAATAAATAAAGCTCGTGAGCCGGTAGAAGTCATGGTCATAGCAATTTTTTCTGCTACTAAACCGCTTTTCCCTACACCTGAGAAAACTATAACTCCCTGGCAATCTCTTAAAGACTGTACAACAATCTCAGCAACAGATAAATCGATCTTTTCAAAAAAATAATTTAAATAACAGTTTTCTTTTTGGAGAAGCTCTTTTAACAAATGATGATTCCTTTTTAAGCTAAACGATCCGAGTTTTAAAGAATGTATTTTAAGGAATAGAAATATTACTCTCAAGCTATAAAAATCTACAGCTATAGAATTAAAAAAGCCAGATTTCCAAAATATTTTCTATTAGCGTTTATCTTTGTTAAAAAAACGTGCCCGCTTTGAGCTTTATAAACACTATTTGCTGTCTCTTTTTGCTACCGAGGAAGCTCTCATAGCCTCCCCTTAAAGCAAAACTCACTGACAAACTTCTGATTAAAACAAACCACCATCAGATAGCTTATAGCTTTTTTCAAGGAAAAAGTCATAACTATAAAGTAATCTTTTCAGCTTATCTGTACGTAAGGTATGTCATTAGGTAAAAAAGGAGCTGGTAATCATTCAGTTCTTTTTAAAATAAGGAGGAAAGTCTTTTAAAACATATTACCTGCTGCTAAGCTGCCACTTTAAATTTTTTATAGACAAACATCTATTCTAATCAAAATATAAATCATTCACTATTTATGGACAGAAGCAGCTGGCTCACCTCCCTTTCACCCATAACGAATGAATGGGCACTGCCTTACTCCCTTACCTTAAGAGGAAAGGAGCAAGGGTGTAAAGTAGAGCCAAGAGGTGTTCAAGCAGCATGGGCCTTATTTAAATAGATCCTAGCCGGCTCATTGTTAATATCCCACTCATCGCCTTCAGGGGATTCGTTAAACTCTACAGTAACCGCCAATACTTCTTGTTGCACATATTCTTTATAATGCTCAAAAGCTAGCTTTACTCGTTCGGTTGTTTCTATATTTACGTGAATGCGATCAGTCACTTCTAAATTAGCTTCTCGCCGCATTGTATTAATTTTATTCACGAGCTCCCTGGCAATCCCTTCCATTAAAAGATCTTCATTTAAAGCTGTCTCTAAAACAATAGTGATCGATCCTTCATTAGCTCCAGCTAGGCCCTCAAAAACCTGGCGTTCAACCTGAACATCTTCCGAAGTCAACACTACTTCTGTCTCTTCTATGATTAAAGGAAGCGAATGACCTTTCAATAAGGTAGATAATTGTTCTTGATTAAAAGCATCAATTGCTTGCTGAGTAGCTTTCATTAACTTACCCACTTTTTTGCCTAAGATGCGAAAATTAGGCTTAGCTTTAAGATTAACAAATGAAGACTCTTTCTCGGCAAATTCGATTATTTTCACATTTAGTTCATCGGCAATCAGGTGCTGTTGCTCTTTTAAAAATTGAAGAGTCACGCTATCAGCGGAAATAATATGAGCCTTCGCCAGCGGTTGTCGAACTTTAAGCTTATGCTCTTTTCTTAAAGCATGGCCTAAACTTACCGTACTTTGTACCGCAGCCATGGCGGCCTCCAGTTGCTCATCACGCATCTGCTCATTATATTCTGGATAAGCACAAAGGTGAACGGATTGAGGCATTTCTTCACTTCTCAGATTCTGATAAATAGCTTCGCTCATAAAAGGAATATAAGGTGCTGCCACCTTCGTAAAGGTCAATAGAACATGATAAAGAGTGGCAAAAGCTTCATTACGATCATTAGACGCTTTTTCTTCCCAGAAGCGGCGGCGCGAACGTCTGATATACCAATTAGTCAGCTGCTCAATGAAATAAATTGTAGGCTCGATACCATGGCTAAGGTTATAATCATCCATTCCTACTTCTACTTGTTTGATAAGCTTATTTAGAAGCGAGATTACCCATCGATCGATAATAGCGACGGGCTTTTTCAGCTGACCACAAGGGCGCCAGCCATAGATACGTGCGTAGGTGATAAAAAAGCTATAAGCATTCCATAAAGGCAGCATTACTTGACGTAAGATAAGCTCCACCCCTGATTCCACAAAGCAAAGGTCTTCGGCACGTACTGCCGGACTATGCATCATATAGACACGAACCGCATCGGCGCCAAAACGCTCAATGACAAGGCTAGGATCAGGATAATTGCGCAAGCGCTTGGACATTTTTGCCCCATCCTCTGCCAAGACGATTCCATTCACAATAACGTTTTTAAATGCTGGCTGATCAAAAAGGGCGGTGGATAGAATAGTTAACGTATAAAACCAACCGCGTGTCTGATCTAAACCTTCTGCAATAAAATCTGCAGGAAATATCTTCTGGAAAAGCTCTTGATTTTCAAAGGGATAATGATTTTGCGCGTACGGCATAGAGCCCGACTCAAACCAACAATCGAAGACTTCGGTGATACGTCTAAAAACTTTTCCATTGTGGGTGAGAGTTAGCTGATCAATAAAATGTCGATGTAAGTCTTTAATGTTAGTCCCACTTTTGGTTTCTAGCTCTTGAATGCTTCCGATAACAAGCATCTCTCCATCGTCTGCGCGCCAGATAGGAATAGGAGTCCCCCAGTAGCGATTTCGACTGATAGCCCAATCTCTAGCACCTTCTAACCATTTACCAAAACGCCCATGCTTAACATACGAGGGAGTCCAATGAATTTGCTCATTAGCTTTTACCAACGAGTCTTTTATTTTTTCTACAGCTACGAACCAGGTAGTTACAGCTTTATAAATAAGAGGAGTGTCAGATCGCCAGCAGAAAGGATAGCGGTGGCGGCAGACACCATGAGAAAAGACTATACCCTCTTTCTTTAAGTGCTTAATGATCTCTTTATCCGCCTCTTTAACAAATAATCCTTGGTATTCAGGAATTTCACTAGTGAAAAGTCCATTGCTATCGACGGGACACACAATCTCTATGCCCTCTCTTTGACACGCATAGAAATCTACTTCTCCAAAAGCAGGGGCTGCATGAACAATTCCCGTGCCCTCTTCTACCGACACGCTATCCTCAAGAATTATACGAAAAGCTCCATGGCTCGCTCTATCAGCAAAATATTTAAAAGGCGGCTTATAACTTTTACCTGCTAAGTCCCTACCCTTCATTTCTTCTAATATTTCATATTCGCTTTCACTCTTAAAAGTAGCCGAGAGCCTAGACTTTGCTAAAATGTAGTGTTGGGCAGAGGCAATGTGTAGGATTTTTACATAGTCTATCTCAGGCCCTACCATGAGAGCTAAATTAGAAACAAGCGTCCAGGGAGTAGTGGTCCAGGCTAAAATAGCTGTATGAGGTTCATCTAGCAAAGGAAAAGCTATAGTTAAAGCAGGATCATCTACCTCTTTATAATTTTCGCCTGCTTCAAAATTAGAAAGTGGTGTTCCTAGCTTAGCAGAATAAGGCATGACTTTATAGCCCTCATAAACCAGCCCTTTATTATAAAGCTGCTGAAAGACCCACCATACCGATTCCATAAAATTCACATCCATCGTTCGATAAGTTTGATCAAAGTCAACCCATCTCCCCATACGCTGGACAATCGTTTTCCACTCTTCAGTATAACGTAAAACAATTTTTCTACACTCCTCGTTGAAATTAGCTATCCCAAAAGTTTGAATAGCATCTCCACCTGAGAGGTTATGCATTTTTTCAATCTCATTTTCCACAGGAAGACCGTGGCAATCCCAGCCGAAACGCCGAGGCACGCAAAATCCTTTCATGGTTTTATAACGCAAAACTACATCTTTAATGGTGCCTGCTAATAAATGACCATAATGAGGAAGACCTGTAGCAAAAGGAGGACCATCATAAAAAGCAAAAAGAGGTTTATCTCGATTTTCTTCTACCGATTTTGTGAAAATTTTATTTACACTCCAAAATTCAAGAATTCTTTTTTCACGCTCGTCAAAACTTTCTGGAAGAATTTCTGCAAACATTCGCTAACCTACTAAGTAATATAAAATTGTTTTCGAAGCCATAGGCAAAAATAATAATATTTTCTCTCGAAAATGTCTAGCAAGCATCTTGTTTCTTCTCCTTCACGTAAAAAATTTGCTTCTATTTTATTTTTTTTTTCGTTATTCTTTGATTAAGAAAAGGCAATACTGCCCTTACAGTTTTATCAAACATCCATCTTTCGGGGGTGTCATGGTTTCGACTGGGAAGCGAGGTATTGATTGCATGCGGAGGGTATCGGTTGGCCTCCTAAAAAAGCCGGTGAACAATTAAGTGCCAAAACAAGCACAAACGTAATCGCTGTTGACTTTAGCCCTGTGGCTGAAGCTAACTTTGAAGTCGTAGCACGCGCTGCTTAATTGCAGTGCTTGCGCAGTAGTCTGAAATTGGACCGAGGATTTTAGAGTCTACTGTCATTTTCTTGGTATGAGCTAAGTTTCTCCAGCCTTAGAGAAATTTAAACTCAAGATTAATTGAGGCGAGTAGTTTCCAGTGGCGTGTTCTGCAGCGGAACCTACTTATTTTCAGAACACTAAGCATGTAGTGGTCACTATGTAGTTTGCTCAGGACGAGAGTTCGATTCTCTCCACCTCCAACTGATTATTAAGCTTCACTTTTAGGAGTGAAGCTTTTTATTTTCAGAGGCTTGCGCATCAAAAAAATTCAACGGAAATTTCAAGTACATAAAGCCCAATTACGCACTAAACTGGATGAAAACAGCATACAACTATTTCGTTTTTCCGCATCTTCTGCTATATCCACTGTGACAAGGGTGACCTCTGTGACTCATAGAGAAAGCGCGTCAATTTCCCAAAATATTGTCACTCTGGAGTAAAAAATGAAGCTTTATTGCTAATGTTTTCATAAAAAAAATTAATTCTTAGGCCTAACATGCATCTCGGTTACATTATTATCTATGTCAAAGACGTGCCCACAACAGTTTCTTTCTACGAAAAAGCTTTTAAGCTAAAGCTTCGATTTATTCATGAAAGCAATCAATATGCAGAAATGGAAACAGGCCAAACAATTTTAGCATTTGCTGACGAAGATGTTGTGATGGCTTCCCATCAATTTCGGCCAAATCGCCAAAAAGAACTAGCTGCTGGTGCTGAAATTGCGTTTATAGTCGATAATGTGGAGAAGCAATTTCAACACGCGATTGATTCTGGAGCAGTAGAAATTCTTAAACCTGCTCAAAAACCGTGGGGTCAAATCGTTTCTTATGTCCGTGACAATAATGGTTTCATTGTCGAAATTTGCAATGCAATAAAGGAATAGCAAATGTCTGTCAAAAAAAAGAATCTTAAAGATCTAAAAAATGTTGGGAAAGCAACTTTACGGGATTTAAGCATTCTGAATATTCATTTAGTCGAAGACTTAATTCATCATGATGCTACTCAATTGTTCGAACAATTAGAAAGGTTAACAGGAAAACGTCATGATCCTTGTGTGTGGGACGTATTTGCCGCCATTATACATGAAGCTAAGACGGGAGAACCTATTTCATGGTGGGCATGGACAGCCCAGAGAAAGGCTCTTCAAAAAACAGGAAAGTTAATTCATATAATTTGAGTTATTCCTTAGCGATGATAACGCTTTAGTAATGCCCTCGATGCTTCTCTTTTTCTTTTTTTTTGCTTGAGTGCAAATTGATCATCTTTGCGATCTTGTTTTTCGGCACTGCTAATAATTTTCTTTCTTTTCTTCTCAAGCCCTCCTCGCCTGTAATCTTGTGCTAAAGTTGAAGGCTGTGTCGTTTCCTTCATTCTTGCCATTTCACGGCGGACTTCTCTTTGTACTCTCTTTGGATTCATGCGCAGGATTTGAATGTTGATTTCCTTAACTTCTCCAAATTTTATTTCAGGATAATGATTAAGAACAAACTTATGAATCTCAGGATCAGACGGTTCACCACCCAAGATAGTCCTTGCAATTGCCTACCCTGCTTTATCGGTCCGCTCAAAAGTTTTTACCCAGAACCGCTTTTCAAAGAAAATTTTTGCTTTAACTGTAGCGATTTTATTCCCTTTATATGGCTCAAGATACTAACACACTTTCCCTGGGTTTAAAATAAACACTCTAACCGTTTTCATAAACGATTCTAGTAATTCACAAAAATAGCATCTTTTTGTGAAAAAGAGAGACTCGAAATGCGCCAAAGTATCGAAATCGCAGTAAAAAATAGGATTATTGAGCAAGGCCGCGGTTGGTGTTTTACGCCCATGCACTTTTCAGATCTGGGTAGTGATACCTCTATTCGAAAATCTCTTTCACAGCTTCAAAAACAAAACATCATCCGTCGGCTCGATCAAGGCGTTTATGATTACCCCAAAATACATGATCTACTGAGCACACTCCCCCCCAGATTTGAATGAAGTTGCTAAGGCTATTGCGGAAAAAAATGGGGTTCAAATTCAACTTGCCGGAGCTCATGCTGCCAATTTAGTGGGCCTTTCTTTACAAGTTCCTGGTGGTGTCATGTTTTTAACCGAAGGCCCCTCCAGAAAAGTCAAAATTGGTAATCAAGAAATTATTCTTAAAAAGACCACGAAAAAAATTATGTCTTTTGCGAGAACTAGAGAAGGTCTTCTGATTCAAGCTTTGAAAAATTTAGGAAAAGATCACATTGACCAGGTAGCACGTGCACAGGTATCAAAATTCCTTAAAGATTCAAAAGAAAATGAAATTAGACAGAATATGAAATTTGCACCTGCAGGGATACGATCTCTTTATTTTTGAAATTATGGGGCTCAAGCCATGAAGGAAATTCATCTTTTGTCTAAAGATGAACGGGAACTTTTCTTTAGAGCTGCCACTGAAGAGCTGCCACTGATATCAAGAACCTGCCCTTTGAAATTATTGAGAAAGATTATTGGGTCGTATGGGTTTTGGAAAGACTATTCTCACTAGAGAAGATGAGGCCGCATCTCACCTTTAAACGAGGTACGTCCCTTTCAAAAGTATATGGATAGATTGATCGTTTTTCAGAAGATATTGATCTTTCAATTGAAAGAGAATTCTTTGGTTGTGGTGCACCCCATGACCCTGAAAATGCACCATCCAAGAAAAAGCAAAATGCAATCATCGATAATCTTTCAAAAGCTTGCTCCAATTATGTTCAAACTCAGATGCTAGCTGAACTTAAAGATGCTTTTGCTGCAAAACTCGGAACAATTGATGGGTGGCAAGTCTTCCCTGACCCAGAAGGCCTCGCTGCCCAAACATTATTATTTGAATATCCAAGCGAAACCTCAAAAGCTGGATACATTCGTTCGCTTGTAAAAATCGAAATTGGTGCAAGATCAGAACACTGGCCTGTCAGCGAATATAGAATAAAAAGCTACACTAAAGAGGCACTAAAAGAAAAAATCCATGAATCTGAAATATTGGTTCAAGTACTGAATGCTGAGCGTACTTTCTGAAAGAAAGCAACTATCCTTCATCAATATGCACATTTACTCGAAGATAAAAAGCTTCCGCCACGAATTTCAAGACATTATTATGATTTTTTTCGTTTGCTCAATTCGGAGATCAAGGAGAAGGCTCTTATCGAGATAGCTCTACTTGAAAGAGTTGCCATCCACAAAAGCATTTACTTTGCATCAAGTTGGGCAAACTACGGAACAGCTCGAAAGAGAACCTTGAAGCTTTTTCCTCCTCCGCGAATTCTAAAAGAACTCGAGAAGGATTATGTTCTGATGAAATCCATGTTTTTCAGAGAAATCCCAGATTGGGAATTAATTTTAAAAACGATCGACACGTTTGAAAAAGAGTTTAATTAGTCCAACCTGATTTACCCTAAAAAACTCCATCATTGCATCAATTTTAAAAAGAAAAAATGTAAATTTCCTTTTAA
>NZ_JAEMUC010000024.1:0-17060 GCF_018342455.1 Neochlamydia sp. AcF95
TAAAAGGAAATTTACATTTTTTCTTTTTAAAATTGATGCAATGATGGAGTTTTTTAGGGTAAATCAGGTTGGACTATCTAGACTTTTCTTTAGAAAAAAATCAAGTAGAGATAGAAACCTACAAATCCTTTTTTTCTAAGGTAAAAAAGGATTCTAAACTTAATGAGAGCTCTAAAGTTGCTCTCATTAAAATTACGATCCTTGCATCCCGCAGGAAAGATTCTTGGGGAGAAAAAGAGCTTTGTCTAGCAGAGCTAGAAGAGATACTTGCAGAAGCCCAACATATTTATGAAAAATGGGGAGAAGAAACGCTGCAGATTTTTTACGAGGCTACGCGTGTACACTTTTCCATTAGGCTAGAGCATATTATACATATTTTCAAGCATATGCATATTTTGGCGGAAGATCTACAGATAGCCGAACAAGCTTTTGAATTATTAGATTGTTACTCCAACTGCCAGCTAAGCCCTGATCAGTTCTTAGAAAAGCTAGAGCAGCTTGCACCCACTACTCCTATGAATGCAGCTATTCTAGAAAAAGATATAAAAAATGTGCTGGTAAGATTTAAGAAAGATGATGGCCATGTTCACTTCTGCCTTCCTGACGTGCATTTAAAAACTATTACTAAGCAATTCTCCTTAATACAAGGTTTGTGTCACAAGTGGAAACATTTGCAGCTGGAAGAATTAATTAGTTTGGCACATAAAATCCGTTTTCACCCTCAGCCAAACTATAGCGATATTTTAAAGATTATGGCTATCGGTCACTTAGCTTTAAAGATAAAATTTCAAATAGAGCTTCATAGCATTCAAACCTTGACCGTACTAGGTTTATTAGCGCATGAGACAAGTTGCATAGCTCAAGTCAAGACAGGCGAAGGTAAGTCCTTGATTGTGACCTTGCTTGCTTTTGTATTAGCTATGCAAAATAAAAGCGTTCACGTTATCTCTTCTTCGCAAAACCTAGCCAGGCGTGACCAGCAGCAAGCAGCCAAATTTTTTAACATTTTTGCAATTAGTTCCTCGCATATCTGCAAAAATGAGCCAGAAGCTAATTCCTTCAAAGCAAATATACTATACGGAACCGCCACTGATTTTGAATTTGCTGTGATGCGCGAAATGCTTTATTTTAAGCCACTCTTTCCTCAACATTCCGAACACAACCTTTTTAAACGTTTTAATTATGCAATCATTGATGAACTAGATAATTTAACGATCGATACAGCAGCTAATAGTGCACGATTAGGAAATGCTGCTGAAATACATTTTAATTGGGTCTACAAGCCTATATTTGCATTTGTAAAAGCAAACTATACTAAAAGTCTCTTTAAGGATGAATCCCTCCAACAACTTAAAGAATTTTTAAAAGAATATTCAAATGGAAAATTTAGTTCTCAAGTTCATCAATTAGGCAATAGACAATTAAAAAATTGGCTTAAATCCGCTTTCAAAGCCCTTTTCGTTTTGCAGGAAAATATAGATTATGTGGTTGATGCTAAAAGCGGTGAAGATAAAAAAAAGATTTTAATCGTTGATGCAATTAATACAGGGCGTATACATAAGCATTCTCGCTGGAGCCATGGCCTACATGAATTTGTGGAAATTAAACATTCTATTTCCCCGGCGAAGGAAACCATAACTCCTATTTCTTTATCCCACCCTGCATTTTATGAAATGTATAATTGCTTGTATGGGCTTACAGGCACGCTTGGATCGCAAATAGAAAGAGAAACATTAAGAAAAATTTATCAGGTAGAAACCTTTGATGTTCCTACACAAAAGCCGGTGCTAAGAAAAGATTTTCCTCTAGTTGCAGTAGATACCAACGAGCTTCATCTGCAAACCATTATTGAGAAAATTCAACAATTTAAACAAACAAACCGCCCTCTTTTAGTCTTATGCCCTACTATTCATGCCTCCAAAGTGCTTGGAGAAATGTTAATTAAAAACAACATTTCCCATCGGATGCTTAATGAAATACAAACTGAAAAAGAAGAGGATATTTTAGCCGTGGCTGGCCTACCAGGCGCCCTTACCATTGCTACTAATAATGCAGGCAGAGGCACGGATATTAGACTAGATCCCGAAAGCCTCGAAAGAGGAGGCCTGCATGTGATATTAACATTTTACCCTAACTCTGACCGAGTGGAATATCAAGCACGTGGAAGAGCGGGCCGTCAAGGACAAAAGGGGTCCTCAGAAATCATCATTTCTTTAGAAAATCTACCGCATTTGCTGAAGTGTATGCAGAAAATAGAAGTCCCACGGCATGAATTTATTGAGCATTGCCTTCACTATCAACGAATGAGAGAAGCAAATTTTCTAAAGCATGAGCAAATCTTTCAAGCTGAGATTGAACGCTATTGCTATACCTTAGTACAAGAATTTTTTACTTTTCTCCACTCATTTAATGCTCTTTGTAATAATGAACAAATTTTAGAAAAATGGGCCGATACTCTAAAGAATCAAAAAATAAGTAAAAATCATTCCCCCGATATTCATACGTTAAGCCCTACCGAGCAGCTGATAGTAAAAGATATATTAAAACTGCTTCAAGTAGATCAAGCAGAACAAGAACAGTGGAAGAACCTTCTTAAACAAATAGGGGCCTATATCCAAGCTCAAATCCTTCATACATGGTCAGTAAAAGTTTATAAAAAATTTTCAGAGATGTCGGGTCAATTAAAGATCCAAGAGATGATTAGGGCTCAAGAGGAAGTGGATTGGTTTATAAAGATAGAAAAAGAAGATAAAAACGAAGAAGCTTCCAATACTCTTAATAAGCAGATTTCCTGCATTAGGAATGACAAACTTGCTTTGTTAAAAGAGGAAATTAAAAAGTTGTTTGAACATCATATGGCTTTATGGAAAAAATATCAGGATTCTTCAGGCTTGTTTTTTATCGAATACATTCGCGAAATGGCCAAAGTTAGTTTAAAAAACATAGCTCCTTGAAAAGTAATTTAATAAGTGTCTGTTCAATTCTACTGAATAAAAAAAGTAATAAAGCAACTGGAGGTAAAGGTGTCCTGGAGGCATCCTATACGGCCTGAGGTTTTCATATTTTTGATTATAAAATCAACTTGATTAACGGGCAATTAAGCTAGGATTAGCGAGCCTACCATTATCTTTTAAACTCTTTAAAAAAGATAAAGAGAATTTGTTAGGTTGCTAATAATAAAATAAAAATGAGATGGTGAAATAAAAACCTTCCTATAAAAGGAGCACTTCATGAGTATAATAATTAACAGCCTTCATTTTTCTAGACCCCCTGGTTACGATGAAGGGCATATAATAGAAGTAGGGGAAAAAACGCCTCTCTCTTCTATTAATAATGAAGCTTCAAAATGGTGCAAACTTATTTTCGAAAACGGTGACCGAGAAGCAAGAAGATTTGTAAAGGCTCACTACTCTAATTCTGAGGAAGCCCTAAAAGATTTAGAAAAGATTAAAGCGCTAAAAATTTCTGGTAAGAATTTGGAAACCATACCAAAAGGGTTATCTTTACTCAAAAATTTAACTATCCTAGACTTAAGCTCTAACAAGTTAAAAACTTTTCCAGAAGGAGAAGAAATTAGAAAGCTTACTAAACTACGCAACCTAATTTTAAATGGAAATCCTATCGAAAGCCTACCAGAATATGTTGTTAATCAAGAGACAAAAAATATTAGAAGTATTTCTCTTTATAGGACAGAAATTAAAGAAATCCCCTATAGCTGTAAAAATATTATCGAAAGTTATCCTGCTACAGTGATATTTACTTGATCAAGAAGCTCTTAATTAAGCATAAAAAAAATGATTAAGAGCTGTAGATTATATTAAGAGATTTTTAGCTTTTTAAGGTAGGGTAAAACGTTTTTATTTGGCTGCTAGGATATCCTAGATAGCACCTGACCTGAAAAACATGAATTGCCTGGCAAATACTATTTCTGGTAGTTGTAACTTATCTAACATCTTTTCTTATGCAAGATGTTTTGCATCTAGGAAGGCTTGTAAAAGCATCTTACCAAAACAATACTTTCCTGTATGTATTCTTTCGTTATTATGCTCATTCATCCTTTTATCCACATTCTCTTGTAATTCTTCAACATTTTTAAACACTTTCTTCCTAAAAGCTATGGCATAAAATTCGTTCAGGATAGTCTGGGGAAAACCTTTGCAGATTTTATTGGTTTAAAGGATGTCGAGCTTTAGTGCGCGAGTGGTCAATATCTTTGATGGCCAGATAAATTTCATACTCCTGGTGTTCTCTTACGCCACAATGCTCTGTTCCACGATCGGTTAACAATATCAACATTCGAACATCCTGCTCTTCAAACCAAGGAATGATTCGATCATTTAGCATATCTGCTGCTATTAACGCATTTTTCCTATCGTATAGTTTGACAAAAGATACCTTAGAATAGATATTGATCATTTTCTGTTGATAAACGCCTCTAACAGTGTCTATATAATAAGTATCTTGAGATAATAGATAACCTGGATGTTCAGTTTCAATTTCGCCATGCGCTTCTTTTTCTTCCTTGGCTTTTACAAGAGCTCTTAGTGGTCCTCTGTTAATATCATCTCTTCTTAAAGACATTTTAGCTTCCAATGCTTTGAGACGTTTTGGAAAGGTCTTAAAGATTGTATCGTAGCCAAACAGAGCGTACGCCTCCCGGCGAAATGAAGACTCCTTGTTTCTTCAAGCTCATTACATACTCTTAATTGTCTATAAGCAGGCTTTTGAAGAGAAAAATCAACCACATCTTTTTCGGTAGACTCGTCTACCCTGCTTTTTATCCAAGGTTTTCTAGGCGTTATCCCTGAAGAGCTGCCTCTCCACCTGTTTCATTAAGTTCTTAGAATCTGTAAAAGCTATCTCTAGAATATCCCATCATTTTACATGCATGAAATACATTCCCTAATGTTTCGGCTAGCTTTAGAACATTTAAGCTTGTTTTTTGTAACTTTTTGATGGGTTGCTAAATTTGACATTTTGACCCTCCTTATGGCTCTTGGAGCCACTCACTTTCAACTTTAGTCCTATCACTTTCAATAGTAACAGGACTTCAACCTTGACGGCTTTTAAATCACGTTTTCTTTATTTTTATCACAAATGTCCCGATTAAGTCCTGTCTATTGCACTTTTATACCTGCTAGGCATTGCCATATAAATCACATGTTATTCAAAGATTAAAATTTCTTTAATGGGCAAATGGTTGACTGTTTTTACTACCTATGTTAATTTTTTTACTACCTAAACCCTTTAATTAACAAGAGGTATGCCATGCAAAAATGGATGTTATTATTAAGTTTAGCATTTTTTCAGCTGTTTGCTCATCTAGCTCTTTATGGCGAATCTTATCATTCTAAACATCCGGTAGTCGTCTTTGAAACTACCCAAGGCAATTTTGAAGTGACACTCTTTCCTGACCTAGCGCCTAAAGCCGTGGAAAACTTTTTAACTCATGCTAAAGAAAATTATTATAATGGGACTACTTTTCATCGAGTGATCAAGGGTTTTATGATTCAAGGAGGTGATCCTGAAGGTAACGGTACAGGTGGCCAATCCATTTGGGGCAAGCCTTTTGCTGATGAATTTCATCCAGATCGCCATTTTGATCATCCCGGTATCTTAGCCATGGCTAATAGAGGCCCTCATACCAATGGAAGTCAATTTTTTATTACCACCGCTAAAACCCCCTGGCTGGATCAAAAGCACACCATTTTCGGGGAAGTCACTAAAGGTTATGAGATTGTCCAAAAAATAGAGGACGTGCAGACTAATGCACAAAACCGTCCTCTCGTAGCACAAAAAATTATTAAAATTTCCCTTAAAAATTAACATTTGATTGAGAGGGTATAGATAGATTTTTATTTGTATCCTCTCATTGTTATGCTTCATGGGCTGTGGGATTACTTTTCATTATAGCCTCTTTTTCTCTACCTTTAAAGGTCTGCTTCTCCCTTCACTCCTTTTTAAGTCTTTTAATCTTATACAATCTATCTTCTCTACAAGGCAGAGGGGCGGGCATTCTCAATAGCTAACGCAGGAATTTTAAGTAAATACTCAGATAGCCCACATTTAATTAAAAAGTTAGAGTCATATGCTTTTGAGCTACTTCTCATGCAACCTCATGCTTTATAAACCACTCACGTTAAGTAGAAAGACAGCTTTCTGAGAGTTGGATATGTAGACGGAGTTTTTTTAAACCTACAATTTCTTAACAGGAGGAAGATGAGAAGATCCAATCCATAAGCGTTTTATCCATCCAATGGCAACCATGTTCCTTGCCTGCCCAGCCGAGAAATCCCATATGTCCACCATACCTGGTCATATAAACATTTACATTCGAGGGAATATGATTGTAGTCTATCCTGTAGCAATCAATAAATGGATCGTCTTCTGCAAATAAGATATAAGTAGAGATCGCAATAGAATGAATAAATTTAATCGAGCTACAATGTTGATAATAGTCGATAGCGTCCTTAAACCCCCATAAAGGGGCGGTCACCTTATCATCAAACTCATACATCGATTGAATAGAAAGATCTTTTAGCCATTTTTGGCTCTGCTTTAACACCCGGGCTAAATAATACTTATGGTAAATCCAGTAGGCTTCTTTTTCGATATATTGAACAGCATGATGTAAATCTACTGGAGGGCATACTGCTATGAGATGATCCATGTATTGAACAGCCTCTTCTCCTAACTCGCCTGCTAATTTAAGAACTATATTTCCACCAAGAGAAAAGCCTATTACAACAAGCGAAGAGGTAGGAAAACGAATTTTAAGCCATTTCAAAACACTTAAGATATCTTGGCTTGTGCCTCCATGATAAGGACGTTTGGCTTTACTTACTCCCCCACTACGAAGATTAACACGCATTGCACAGTGGCCAGCTTGATAGATCTTTCGTGATAGCCGTAAAAGATAACCTGATTGATAGCTTCCTCCTAGGCCATGAACCATCACTACAATTTTGGTAGGAGGTTTTCCTGGATGAGGGTTAGAAAGATAGCAAGACAATTGATCACCATCCTCTAATGAAACTAGAATTTCATAGGAAGGCGGTGCTTTACCATTGGCTAGAAAGGTCGGTAAAGTGGTTTGGACATGAGGAGAGCTCAATCCAAAAAGAGGCTGAAAATTTAATTTGCTGAGCAAGGGATGCCTTTATAAGATTTGCTTTTAATTATCACAAAAAAGGACTGATCCCTGCAACTTTTAAAGTTAATTTTTACGCAACTTAATTTTGAAGCTTCCTAGATAGGCTATCATTTTCTTTATCCTATTCACCGGCTTGCACTTTTTATCGACAGTTTTTAAAAGTTCTTAGCAAAAAGGCGGTAACTTAATGCGATTTATTTTAATTCTCTGCGCCTTGCTTAACGTGTGGTTATAAAAACTTTTCCCATTTTATCTACTAATACAGAATTTTCAGCTTGTGCCACTATGCCTTGACCTTCTTCTACTAAAGGAGCATAACCTACCACTGACCCTGCTTTAAGTAGCTCTGCCATATGGCGCCTAATTTCAGAAAGTTCAAGCTCTGCTTCAATAAGATCATGCATACAAAAAGGAAGCCCACTAAAACTTTTAATTTTTGCAATCAAAGAACGAGGAACAGATAATGGAATAGGCCGAGCACGCACAAAAGAGAAAATTGCAGGGCTCCCCGCTTCATAAATAAAACCTTTTCCATCGGTAGCAAAAGGTTCAATGGCAAAGGTCATACCCGGCTTTACGATAGCTGTAGAATTATCGCAATAGTTAGGAATCAAAGGAGCCGTATGTACCTTATAAATTCCTAGCCCATGACCTGCAAGGTTTTTTACAGATTTAAATCCATAGGAAGAAATTTTTTCTTCAATAATTCTACCAATTTCTTTAATAGGTAGACCTACCTGGATAGATTGCTCAGCACTTAGTAAAGCACTTTCAACAGCATCAATGAGAGCTTGGTATTTGCCTGATAAATCTACTGTGACCGCGCAATCACCAATAGCGCCCTGATAACATATTCCTACATCCAATTTGATTACTTCTTGGGAAAAAATAATATCTTCGTCAGGTTGAGGTAGAAAATGTGCAGCCACATTATTTAAAGCTATTTGAGGAGGAAAAGCAGGAATGGCTCCTAATGAGAATATTTTCTCTTTAATTTTAGTGATAACCTCATTATATGAAGCCCCAGCTTTGATTAATGCTTTACCAAAAGCACGTACTTGATGAGCCATCTTCCCCGCTTGAATAAAATCTTGCTTATATTTTTCATTCATTCTTCACTTCCTTATTTTGCGAAAGTATTCTATTCAATCTAGCGCATTAAATCTACTTTAACCTTTCTTCTCTTAAGAGTTACCCTGCTAAAGCTGCATAAGCTAATTTTTTTGTAAGTTTAAGGTAGAAGAAATCCAATCATTTAAATAAGCTAAGCACATTCTTCACTAACAGGCTTTTTACAAGATCCTAAAATTTTTAGAAGTTATTATTTATGCACTACACCACTGTACAGCTCTTGTTTTTACTTTTTTTCTTAGGATTTTTATCTTTAAACTTTCTTTTGGGTGTCTATATTATTAGGCAATGGGGCAGCCCCCTACCTCGCTTATGCCATGAATTCGACAAAAAAATATGGATGACTTTAGGATTAGGAATTATTTTTTTTGGCTTTTATTTTATTTTTATCACTTTTTTGGGATGGAGCCTAAAAGGTCAAAGTTTAAGAAAAGTATTCATTTTCCTTTATGACCACACGGCCAGCTGTATCTATATTGGCTTATCTATCTTTTCATTTTTCTCGCTCTCTATCTATCTTGCAAGAATGCTGATAAAACACCTCTATTGGAAAGCCACAAAAAAAACTTTAGAAAAAAAAGAAAGGGTTACTAATAAAATAAAGTGATTCTTGCTAGGAAACCAGCTAAACAAGTGTGCTTTAGCAGCAATGCCTCTTAAGTTAAGCTTTCGGGAAAGATTTTATTAATTTCAATAAATCCGTGCCCTCATAATGGCATGCCTTCAACTTTATAGCAAAAATCTAAGAAAGCTTAACTTTTCAATGGACAACTTTTTAACCGATGGTTTAAACAAAAAAACTTTATAAGAGGGATTGATTATAAGGATCCCAAAATTCTTAGTTCTAAATTCTATGATTTAAATGGTAAATTCCTAGCATCAAGGATCTGTATGAATATTTCTCTTCCTCCTTGTCATGAAAGTAAAAAGCCTGTTATCTCAAAAGCTACCTTTTCAGGAGGAGCTTATAGCTGCCCTATGCATCCAGAGATTGAGCAAAATTACCGCGGTTATTGCTCCCTTTGTGGTATGCCTTTAGAAACTAAACATCTTTCCTTAGAAACAGATGATTCAGAATATGTAGAGACGTGGCAGAGGTTTAGGGTAGCAGTGATCCTAACCCTCCCCCTTTTCTTTTTAGCGATGAGCAAAATGCACCCTACCTTGGATGCTTTAACCCTATCTTTAGGCACAGCATCTGAATGGATGCAATTTATTCTTGCCACGCCTGTTGTCTTGTGGGCAGGATGGCCCTTTTTTGAAAGGGCATGGTTGTCTATAGTCAATCGTTCTCTAAACATGTTTTCTTTAATTGCCCTTGGAATAGGAAGCGCCTATTTATATAGTGCTATCGCTGTGATCTTTCCTCACATTTTTCCTGCGGCGTTTAAAGAAAAGGGGCAACTTTTTGTTTATTTTGAAGCTGCGGCAGTTATCACTGTGCTTGTTCTTCTTGGGCAACTGCTAGAACTTAAAGCTAAAGTACATACCAACCAAGCTATACGCTCTTTAATAAATCAAACAGCTAAAAGCGCTCATGTAATGAAAAATGGCCAAGAACAAGAAACACCTTTAGATCAACTGCAAGAAGGCGATATTTTAAAAGTAAAGCCCGGTGAGAAAATTCCTGTGGATGGCTTTATTATCGAGGGGACAAGTTTTATTGATGAGTCAATGCTAACTGGTGAATCCCTTGCTGTTGAAAAGCAAGTTAAAGATCAGGTTACAGGTGGTACTGTAAATCAAGCGGGTAGCTTTCTTATGCAAGCCACACGTGTGGGCAATCACACTCTGCTGGCACATATCATCCAAATGGTATCCCAAGCCCAAAGAAGTAAAGCTCCTATTCAAAAACTTGCGGATTTAATTGCCAAATATTTTGTCCCCGCGGTGATAGGAGTAGCCATTCTAACATTTATGATATGGGTATGGAAAGGACCTGAGCCAAGCTTTGTTTTTGCCTTCATTAATGCGTTGGCAGTATTAATCATTGCATGTCCCTGTGCCTTAGGATTAGCCACCCCTATGTCAATCATGATGGGCATCGGTAGAGGCGCCCAAACAGGCATTCTCGTAAAGAATGCAGAAGCCTTACAACTTTTAGAAAGAGTTGATACTTTAATGGTAGATAAAACCGGTACCGTAACCCAAGGAAAACTTAGTATCTTGCAAATCACCCCCATGCATGGCTGGCAAGAAAATGAACTTTTGACATACGCAGCTTCGATAGAAAAAAACAGTGAGCATCCCCTAGCTCAAGCCATTGTGAATGAAGCTCAACGTCGATCTTTAAATCTTTTACCAAACGTAAAATTTAAATCTATGACTAGTGAAGGCGTGGCAGGAATAGTTGATAGCAAAGAAGTATTGATCGGCAGTCGAAATTTAATGCAAAGAATGCAGGTACACGGCCAAGAGGAATTACTAAAAGCCTCTCAAGCAGCGCAAGCACAAGCGCAAACCGTGCTGTTTGTTTCTGTCGAGGGAAATATTATAGGCTTTATGGCGTTAGCTGATGCTCTAAAACCCACTTCTGCTCAGGCTATTCATGAACTCCATTTGCTAGGTTTGAAAGTTATTATGTTGACTGGAGATAATACGCAGACAGCCCAAGCAGTTGCTTTAGCTACCCATATTGATGAGACTTATGCGGAAATCACTCCTCAGGGTAAAAGCCTCTTTATTCAGAACGCCATACAAAATAGGCATATTGTTGCTATGGCTGGTGACGGAATCAACGATGCACCCGCCCTAGCTGCTGCCCATGTAGGCATTGCTATGGGAACAGGCACAGACATTGCTAAAGAAAGTGCAGCAATTACTTTAGTAAAAGGTGACTTAATGGGTATCGTACGAGCCATTAAGTTAAGCCGAGCTACTATGCGCAATATTCGGCAAAATCTATTTTTTGCTTTTATCTACAATATTATAGGTGTATCTCTAGCAACCGGCATTCTGTACCCTTGGATAGGATTGCTTTTAAATCCCATGATTGCCAGCGCAATCATGGCGTTTAGCTCTGTGTCAGTAATCATGAATGCGCTAAGGCTAAGAAAGTGTTAACACTGAACAGAGAAATCAACCCTTAGAAAAATTACTGAGAAAAAAAAGAATAAGCGTTTATTAAGACAAGCAGCTGGACCGGTAACCAAAGCACAAAACGGCTCTCTTTTTGTCGTTTGTGTTTTAATACAATTCAAGACTATAAAGTAAATAAGTTGTAAAATGGTTAACATAAGGCGTGTCTATTGAAATGTTCATTTCTTCTTTTCTTATCTTGCCCATTTATCAGTCAATACATTAGGCCCTAAGCTAGATGGCTAGCTAAATTTTTAGATCTTTTGAATTCCTAAACTACTCCTATAAAATTAGTATCTCTTTGGTAAATAATCTGTGTCTTTTAATTACGCCACCCCCATCTTTTTATGCCTTCTTTTCTCTACGGCTGACGTGACGACACATCATTGAGCAAGACTTAAAAGCTAAATAATCCTTATTCTAAACTTCTAAAAATCAGTATTCTTCTCATGCTCAGCATTTTAAGCAATTGTAGGGATCGCAATAAATGCATGGCATAGAAGCGTTAAAACATCCAAGATCTAACAGAATTGTAAAAATTCTAAGCGCTAAATGATCGGCTTTATACGTACGATTATGTAAGAGGCGAGCTAATTATTCTATACCAGCTAGCCATCAATCTAGGGCTATTGGCATGAATAGCTCTTTCTCATTTAGGCTTGCAACATTTAGAAAAAAAACTTTTAATTTTTTCATATGAATGATTGCTAATATTTTTGGCTAAAAAAATGCCCGCAAAACTTGCTTAATATGCGGAGGAGATTTAAGATCGGTTTATTTGCTTCCATTAATGCTTCCAAACATGTCTTTTTCAGCATTTTTAAAAACTTCCTTGGATGAATATTTCCAATGCCTTAACTTACCAAATAACTTAAGGCTCATTCATTATGTATTAGGAAATGAATCCGCTGATTTAGATTCCGTTATTTCTTCCCTAACTTATGCTTACTTATTATATGAAAATCATTCTAAACAAGAGCTCTACCTTCCTCTTATCAACCTCAAAAGAGAGGAGTTAAATGCTCGCAGAGACCTTCTCTATTTGCTCCAGCTAGCAAAAATCCCTACTAATCATCTTCTTTTTTTAGAAGAAGCCCCTTTCAGTTATCTTTTTTCTCGAAGCCAATTACGCTTAAATCTTGTCGATCATCATATTTTAAGAAAGGACCAACAGATTTTTTCTGCCGTCGTAGAAAGCATCATCGATCATCATTTTCCTGAGCCAATAAATTATCCTCTTCTCTCGCCTGCAAGCTTGCTAATAGAACCGGTGGGTTCTACAGCCACTTTGATTGCAGAAAAACTGATCACTCATCCTACCATTAATATTACACCTGAAATAGCTATCTTGCTATTGGCACCTATATTGATAGATACTCATGATTTAAAATCTATAGATAAAACTACCTGGCGAGATATTAAAATAGCTGAAAAACTACTCCAGGTGGCTGCTGACACCCTCCCTTCTAATTTCTATGATATCCTCCAGGTAGAAAAGAATAACATCTCCCTACTATCTCCCCTACAGCTTCTTAATAAGGATTTCAAGAGCTATCTAGCCGGAAATTTTTTCTATGGAATTTCTTCTCTTCCGCAAGGAGTCGATTGGTGGCAACAAGAGAGGCAAAGCTTGCTTCCTTTGCTAAATACATATGTTCAGGACAAAGACCTATCGCTGCTGCTCCTATTTATGTCTCCCATAAGCCCCATAGGTCCGAAGCATAGAATAATCGTTTATACCCCTTCCCCCTTAATTTTAGAATCATTTAAATTTTATGTCGAAAAAGACCTGATACTAAAGAAGCTACTTTTACCGAGCTCCTCTTTAAGGCATCCATGCTTGGCATATTATGAAATAGAAAGTTTTATAGCTAGGAAGCATTTGCAACCTTATTTTCATTTTTTAAAAAATTTAGCTACTCTATCCTGATAAAGAATAAACCATTCTTTAAAGAACAAAGCTTTTTATCTATTTAACCTCTTGGGCAACAAACCAGATGCCATAAGCTCTATAAAAGAGAAAAAGGTTCAAATATAACCCCTCGATTTCTCTTAGAGAACCTATTGATAGGCTCAAACGCCAGGTCTTTCCTTTTAACCTGAATCTACGTACCTGCTAGCATTAGCTTTGACTAAGAGCTAAAGAGCAAGGTTGGGACAAGCTAAAAAAGCTTTGTAGGGTAGTAATCAAACTTTTTTGTAAACAATAAAGAGGCAAAGAATGACTTAAGGAGGCTTATTTTTAGATTGAGCTCCTACTTGATCTTTCTTCCCATAATGTTTTCTAGACCTTTCCCTCCGTCTAATTTGCTCTTTAGAATCTTTTAATCATTACATTTCTCTTAATGTTAAACATGCAACTTTACCCTGTAGGTAATTCATTGATATTTTAGGATCCCGGCCGAAAATGGCGAGCATTCTAATTAAACTCTTTCTATATTAGAGAGAAATAGGCCATGGTTATGAATGAAGAAGATATTTTTTATAAAGCTTTTCTATCCCAAGATTCTCGCTTTGATGGCAAATTTTATGTGGGAGTAAAAACTACTAAAATCTATTGCCGTCCTATCTGTCCAGCCAGGCCAAAACGCCAAAATGTGGAATTTTTTCTCAAAGCTTCATCTGCTGAGAAGGTAGGCTATAGGCCCTGCTTACGATGCCACCCCCCATCTTCGACCTCTTCCTTCGCCTATTCAGGCAGATCGGCAATAGTGTCACATGTTCTTAGAGTACTTACTGCTCAGGGGATGGGGGATAAAGGAGAAGATTATTTTGCTGGGCAATTTGGCTTAAGCGCTAGGCATTTACGCCGGCTATTTAGAGAGGAGATAGGCTTAACTCCTCAAAAAATTTGGGATAATAATCGTTTAAATTTTGCTTTAAAGCTTCTAACAAAGACTAAGCTTTCTATAACTCGTATAGCATTAGACGCGGGCTTTTCCTCTTTAAGACGTTTTAATGATGCTTTTAAAAAATATTATAAGCAAGCCCCCTCTTTAATACGAAAGAAAAATCTTTCCAATTCCCCTCATGAGAACATTATTTTAAAGTTAACTTATCACCCTCCTTTAGACTGGTCGCATTTAATTCATCATTTTAGAAACCATTTTATTCCTTATATGGAAAGTATTTCTGAGAACAGCTATGAGCGAGTTTTTAAGATTGAAGATTCAATAGGGGCTTTATCAGTAGAAGCAGATAGTCGCTATCCTTATCTCAAGCTGCAGATTGCTTGCCATGATACTAAAGTTTTATGTGCAGTAGCCAGCCGTGTCCGTAAAATGTTCGACCTTAATTCCGATCCTCTTTTCATAGCCAATCAATTTGCTTCTCATTTACCTTTATCTTTGCTATGGAAACAATGGCCGGGCTTAAGGCTGGCTAATGGTTGGGATCCTTATGAAACAGCTATCTGCGCAATTTTAGGGCAAGGCATTACCATGAGACATGCCTCCCAGCTAATTGGTCATTTGGTTTTATATTATGGAGAAAAAATTTTTCATCCCGTAACGCATGAAGAAAGATACTTATTTCCCATCCCTGAGATTTTAGCAAAAGCTTCTCTGCATGAGATTAAAACCACACAAGTACGTAAAGCTGCCATTCGAATGCTAAGCCAGAAGATTCTTCAACAAGAAATTAGCCTTTCGCCAGCTCAAGCACCTGAAGAATTTAAAAAATCCCTTCTTGCCATCCAAGGTATTGGGCCATGGACTGCAGAATACATTAGCCTACGAGCTATAGCAGATCCTGATGCTTTTCCCGCTACGGATCTAATTTTAAAAAGAGCGTTGAGGCTTAATCCTTCCTTGGACTTAAGCTGTATCCGACCCTGGCGAGGATATGCTGCCGTTTACCTATGGAAAAAATATTCTTATCATTCATCTTAAAAAAGGAGCTTCATTAGATGAAAATTTTTTATAAATACATGGATTCAATCGTAGGGAAGTTAAAGCTGGTAGCTCAAGGCAAGGTCCTTATAGCTATCTTATGGGAGCGTGAAAAGCTCAACCGTGTCAAGCTTGATGAACTTATCGAAGATGTCTATCATCCTCTTCTTATAGAAACTGAAAAGCAGCTTTTAGAATATTTTAATAAAAAGCGAAAATTCTTTGAACTCCCCTTAGAACACCACGGCACACCCTTCCAAAACAAAGTCTGGGAGGCCTTAAAGCATATTCCTTATGGCACTACTCTTAGCTATGGACAGCTTGCAAAAGAAATAAATCATCCTCGCGCAGTACGTGCCTTAGGAGCAGCCATAGGAAGAAATCCATTATCAATCGTTATTCCTTGCCACCGGGTGATTGGAACGAATGGAAAACTAACAGGATTTGCTGGGGGATTAGAAGCCAAAAGAACGCTTTTAAAAATTGAAGATTTCCCTGTTATCTAAAAAAATTAAAAAAAAGTAGAGTTTAACCCTTTTCTTTTTTAACCTTTGCACTTAAAAAAACGATTAAAATAAAATTTTCAGAGATTTATTTCCTAGGATTCGACCAGCGTTAATGCCTATATGGGTACGTAGCTCATCTGATAAGGCGCTACCTATCCTAGGGCTTATCACCTCAGCTAGTACCCATGCTTTGAAGCCCCTCTCCCCCTCTTCTGATCTTAATTTACAGTCAAAGATTTAGCATATAACCCTGCTTACTTGTAAGCTACTTTCCTAGAGGAAGAATTTCTTTCAAAGTTTCTTTAAAGCAAAATATTGCCGTGGCAGCAAGCGATCTTCCATAATAGCTGCAGAGCTTCCTCGTCTCTTGCAAAATCTTTCATGACTTTTGATAGATCGTTCAATTCTTTATTCAGCAGGTGTCCATCTCTTGATTTTAAGTCTTTCCCCTCTTCTTGGAGGCATTAAAGGGTTTAGGACTTGCCTTTAAGATGATCGGTAAAAAGCTTACCTATAAGTACTGTCTTTATAAGTCTTTTACGCTCATTGGCAACCGGTAATAAATCTCTTTTTCTTATCGCCATATCCCCAATTAACATAGAGGGAAGCCCCCTTCTACCTAGGCGAGAAAGAGATGCAAATTTTACTTTTCTATTTCCCTGTGTTTGAACCTAGCCTCTCCATTACAATATGATTAATCATTTTATTTAATACTGACCTTGCTAATCAGAAAATGAGAAACATGAATGCTAAGTATTTTTATTACTAGGCACAAAGATAAAAACAAGCTAAAGTAAATAACTGTTAAATATTAGAAGAATTTAAAGCAGAAAAAACTCGTATAAGCTTTCGATAAATTTAACCAAGTTTAGCGACAAAAAAAGCACTAAAAAATTATTTTAAAATAGGATTTGTTTATGATGAAAGAAACCGATGGACAAGCTAAGCCTGGAAGCTTTTTTTTCGAAATGGTAATGAATCTTTCTGACTCTATAATTTCCACCTCTGAAAATGATTCTAAAGAATCTCCATTACAAGCTCAATCATTTCAAAAAGAAAAAAAGGTGATGAAACGAGCACTGGAAGTTAAGGAAACAGAGCTAAGCAAACAAATTTTAAAGAGAAAAAAATATGCAATTTGGAAGCCCCGTAATTTAAAGATAGATAATGCTATGCAAAAAATGCTAAAAAACTCTCAAAAAGCTATGGAAGAGCATATAGAAGATGTAATAGGTAGGACTTAATCTGACATTTGTGATAAAAATAAAGGAAACACAATTTATAAGTCGCGAAGCTTGAAGC
>NZ_JAEMUC010000025.1:0-3753 GCF_018342455.1 Neochlamydia sp. AcF95
ATATGATTAAGTAAATATAAACTCTAGAAATTATTTTATTTATCACAAAGTAATTGATAACCCCCGTGACCGCTTACGGAAAGGCAAAAGATTTAAAGATTAGCAGGTTTTTCCTGTTAACTTTTAAAAGTATTGCTTACTAAGGATCTAATACCAGCAAGAAAAATTGATCTGCATGCTTGCTAGGGAAGGATTTAGAAGCTAGTTTTTTTGAGTGTTCTTTATAAGCTAGCCCTAGTGTAGTGTAAATCATCAAAGAAACTAGTAAAAAGATAGTAAGTTAAATGAAAGAGGAATCTTTTTAGGACCCTTGCTTCTATTATCACTAATTTTACATGGAAAGAATAGGTATCAGACAGCCAATGAGCCTTATTCAAATCATTTTCTTGAGGTGGTGACAAGTCTAGATAGCATTCTTCTTCCTAAAAAAGAAAAGCTTGCCTCTCAGATTTAAATTTTCCAAATTATCAGGATAAGTTGATGTAAAACTTTTGCACTTGCTAGTCTAAATAAATTACTTCCTTATTTTCTTTTAAATTTGTTTTCTTTTAGATGCATTTCTAGATTATTAGCTAACAAACGCATACATAAAACTTATTACAAAAGGCGGTATAATGAATCCTATTTCTTCCATCACCTTAGAACAATTGCCTAATGAGATACTAGCCCCTATTTTAGGAGCTTGCGTTAACCCTTCCCTATCTAGCGTTTGTAAAAGATGGCGACATTTGCTGGCTAAGGAAGTCATGTCTTCCCTTTATAAGCAAACGGGTAAGATGCATGCTCCTCATAGAGATATTAGCGAACAGACTTTTATTTTAGATAGGCTTTATAAGCTAGAAGAAAAGCTTTCAGAGACAGCAAAGGTCTATGCAATCTTCAGGCAAATCTTTACTCAAGCTACCTCTCTTTCTCCTTTAGAATTTAAGTGGAAAACCGAGGAAAAAAATATTTTACCCTCACTAATTACTGCTCTTATCTTGTAAATATCAATAGCCTCTTAATGTGGAAAGAACTTGGCGGAGGAGAAGAGTATTTAGAAAGAGAAGAAATTAAAGCTTTATCCTTAGAAGAAAAAGACAAATTTTTTAAGGAAGGGATTGAAAATTATAGCAAAGATATTACGAAATTGCATTTAGCAAAAATTGGCTTAACCTTATTACCTGTAGAGATAGAGCAACTGTTGCAGTTAAAAATTTTCTTGTAAATGACACCAAGCTTACCACTCTTCCGGCAGAAATAGGGCAGCTATTGCAGCTGGGATTGCTTGGCTTAGATAACAACCCGCTCACCTCTCTGCCGGCAGAAATAGGGCAGCTATCTCTGCTACAAAATCTTAATTTAAGCAATAACAAACTTACCACTCTTCCGGCAGAAATAGATCATCTGCTAAACGAGTTAAATCTAGAGCTAAATAGAAGCCGGTAGGGAAATTTTCCTCAAGAAATAATGCTACATTTAAAGTTATAACTTACATTTCTCAGCAAAAAAATAATTAGGAATTCTGAGGGCCAATCGAGTAAGATGTTTTCTGTAAGGGTTTAAATTAAACGACTAAAAGTTATGTAAATAGATACACAAAACGCCGATCATTTAGAATTGGTAGCTTAGAATGTGTGAGGAGATAGGGTTAGTTGACCTTATTGATCAAGCAGTAGGTAACCAGGCGAAGAATAAGCATCTAATCTAGGGATAAGCTGTTGAATACATGATCTTAAACGGATGGGGATTTGTAAGTCGGACGCTTTACATGTATTCTGAGTACTTTGAAGACAAACCCATCGATCATTTGCTAGGTATGCTAGTCATTCTCGAGCAGATTGATGATAATGTTTTAGGCAGAACACTGGATAAGCTATTTGAAATGGGCATGACTGAGCTTTTTACTAAGATAGCCCTGCATACAATCAAAGTGCTGGGTATCCAAGTAAAAAGTTTACATTTAGATGCGACAAGTTTTCATGTAGATGGAAACTTATGAGAGCCTATTAGAACAAGGAGAATCGTGCATTCGTCTATTACAAGGCTACAGTCGCGATCACAGGCCTGATTTAAACCAAGCTGTCTTGCAACTCATCACTTCCAATGAAGGCAATATCCCTTTGCAAGCGGCCGATGGCAATAGCAGCAATAAAACCGCCTTTACGCGAGTTGTGGCCGAACATCTTAAAAGCTTTCGGCAAGCCGTAGAGAATCGTTATATAGTAGGAGACAGTGCTTTTTATACGCCAGCTACCTTACAAGCCTTTAAAAGAGAACAACGCTTATTTGTAACTCCTGTTCCCATGCAGATCAAAGAGGCCAAAGAACTCATATTTGAAGTGCTTTACGACAAGACGGTAGAGATGGCAGAAGGGTATCGAGCTTTTAAGAGCATTTCTTGCTATGCAGGCGTTGAACAAAGATAGGTAGCCATCTTTTAACCAAGCTGCCTATCAAAGAAAATGCCGCACTTTAGCTAAGCATTATCTTAAGGACGGTGAGAAAGAAGCCAAAGCCTTTATTAAGCTCATGCAGCAAGAATTTTCATGTCCAAGTGATGCTAAGCGTCAATTAGATAAGCTTGCAAAGAAGCTTAAATATATACAGATTATAAAACCTCAAGTTATAGCAACTCAAAAGCATGCTAAATCTGTTCGGCCCAAAGCTAAGCAAAAAACTTCTATATCTAGCTATCGCCTACAAGACACAGTAGCTTGCTCTTTGCTTAACAAGTTAGCCGATGCCCTTCTGGTGATAAGGATACGAATTGTTTTGACTTGCCTTTTTAATTTTTTTATATTGCCTTTAAAAATAAAAATGATAAAAGGCCATCACTACCCAAGGAAATAAAATGCATTCTATCTCTTCGGCCTCTATTGAAAGCTTGCCCAATGAATTGCTACTCCCTATCTTAGAGGCTTGCGCAGTTCCTTCCTTATTTAGCGTCTGTAAAAGATGGCATCATCTGCTGGCTTCTGAAGTGATGCCTTCTCTTTATAAACAAATAGGTAAAGTGCATGTTCCTCAAGGAAATGTTAAGGAGCAGGCTCTTATTGTAGATAGGATTTATAAGCTAGAAGAAAAGCTTACTGAAGTAGCAAAGGTAAATGCAATCTTTAGGCAAATCTTTACTTTAGCCAAGTCTCTTTCTCCTTTAGAATCTAAAGAGAAAACAGAAGAAAAAAGAGGCTTAAGGCAGGCTAATTACTCTTCTTATCTTGTAAATATTAATCGCCTTTTACTTTGGAAAAAACTTCCTGGTGGAGAAGAATATTTGAGACGAGAAGAAATTAAGCACTTGCCTCTAATAGAATTTAAAGAGAAAACAGAAGAAAAAAGAGGCTTAACGCTGGCTAATTACGCTTCTTATTTCTTAAACATTAATCGCCTTTTACTTTGGAACAAACTTCCTGGTGGGGAAGAATATTTGAGCGGAGAAGAAATTAAGCACTTGCCTCTAGAAAAAAAAGGAGAGCTTTTTAGAGGTTGGATTGAAGAAAATTGTAAAGACTTAACTTTGCTAAATTTATCTAAAGCAGGCTTGACTTATTTACCCACAGAAATATGCCAGTTATCTCAACTGCAAGAGCTTGATTTAAGCCAAAACCAGCTTGCTAGCCTTCCTGCAGAAATCGGAAAGCTGTCTCAGCTGCAAAAGCTTCACTTAAATCAAAACCAGCTCACCGCTCTGCCAGCAGAAATCGGGCAATTGTCTCAGCTAGAATGGCTTAACTTAAATCAAAACCAGCTCACCAGCCTGCCTGCAGGAAT
>NZ_JAEMUC010000026.1:0-104394 GCF_018342455.1 Neochlamydia sp. AcF95
TGTTGGTTATCTAGCTTGATTGGTTTCATAGTCAACTTTGCAAGAAATTAAGAGCTTTATAATGATTTAGGCGTAAACAAAGCATAGCGATTTGGGAGAAAAAACGCTCTCAAAATATGCTTAAGCATGAAATATCCTTTAAATCATGTCAAACTAAATAGATGCAGCCCTTGCCATGGATGAAAGAGGAAAAGAACTATGCTTCTACGTTTTTTGAGCAACCCTTTATACAATCGTAGGCTTTATAGATGCATCTTTTTAAATAGAGAAGTAACTTCCAAAGCATTGGATAGGCAGGCTTCATAAGCCCGCCACTTTTTATCCTTTGGCTTTCTTCTCATTTTTTTTTTTAATCTTTTTAACCCTTTTCCCCTAATCACTTGCAGTTTCGCCATGGATGTATTCTATTTCTCTCTGTAAAACTGGGATAAAAAATTTTAATATGCTTTACTTTATTGACGTAGGAAATTTCGATGAGCTTTTTCCCACGAGTAAAATACTTTTGTTTGGCTCTCTACATCGTAACGTACTTGGATGCTAATATAAGGGTAAGGATGGCGATTATCAAAGTTACGCCCCTCCTTTTTTTTGAAAAGCTTTACAAACACTTCTTTATTCATCCAGGGCAATGTAGAGACATTAGTATCTTGCTTTTCATAACGGCTAAACTCTTGAAAATCTTTTAGCCCTTTATATTTAGGTGTTTCTAAATAATAGCCGTGAATAAGCTTAATAATTTCTTCCGGTTTGTTTTCCCATCCTTGGATATAAAAAGAGACCTCTGCGCCGATCATATGCTTAGATGATTGGTTTTCTATAGAATCATCTACATAGATATTATGCTGAGGGCAGCGATGCCCTGAGGTAATCACAATTTTTCTACCCGATTTATGCTGAAGGTAATTAAGTAAATTAATTAGAATGGGGTAGACAAATTCTTTATCGTGATGTAAAGGCAAACTATGGCGTTCTGCTCCTCCACAGTCAAAAAAACGTAAGGTCTCTTGCTTGCGATGAACGACATGCGGAGGGTTTAGGCTACTGCCTTTACAACGAAAATACTCTTTAGTGATAGAATCAAAAGAATGATTTTCCCAGGAATATAGAATGGGAGCTGATTGAGTAGCGGGCTCTGGTTTAAAAAGATATTCGTTGTGGCGGCGATAGATATATTCTCCTATAGCATTTTGCAGCCGTGCACGTTCACTTTCTGCTTCCTCAGAAAAAAAACAGCTGCTAAGAAGAAAGGCCAGAAGGAAAGTTGAAATAATAGAAAAGTAGCGCATATGAATAAATTAACTAAAATTGGAATCATTAGCTTATGCAATGGATAGATGATTATCAACTCTTTCTTTTTGATTTCGATGGTTTATTAGTTAATACCGAAGAAATTCATTTCAGAGCTTATCAGTACATGTGTAAGAAATATGGATTTAATCTTGATTGGAGCTTTACACGCTATTGCCAGGCGGCTCATTATCATGCTGAGGGATTAAAAGAGGAAATTTATCGTGAGCTGCCTGCCCTCTATGAAGTAGAACCTAACTGGGATGTTCTGTATGCTTGTAAAAAGGAAAAAGTCATCAAACTTTTACGTCATAACATCCAGCTTATGCCGGGAGTGCAGGAACTTCTAGAGGCCTTAGATAAGGCTAATATCAAACGTTGCGTGGTGACTCATTCTCCTCAGGAGCTTGTAGATACTGTTCGTTGTCAGCTTCCTATTCTCAATACCATCCCCTATTGGTTTACCCGCGAACTTTACACTCATCCTAAACCTCATCCAGAAAGCTACCTTACTGCCATCAAACAACTTGCCGATCCCCAAGATAATATTATTGGTTTTGAAGATACCCCAAGGGGTATTAAGGCTCTTTTGCAAACCTCTGCGCAGCCGGTGCTCGTTTCAAAAGCTGCTTATGATAACCTCCCTTCAAATGTGATTCGTGTTGTCGACTTTAATGTCTTAAATAATTCGCAAAAGCTAGAAAGTCTAAGGCTCTAGCCTAATACTTTTGCATGCTCGCATTTTTTACTGATATTCACCTTTTCTCTTAAAAATATTTAATAAATTCTTTGCTTCTATCGAACGGCTAGGTAGTAACCATTTTCTTTTGAGTAAAAATATTAGCCTTTCCCAATTAATCCTTCTAAGGCCCATCCATCCATTCTTTTAATGCCTCTAGCAAGGTATCTAAAGGCTCATCTTCTTGCCATTTACCTAACCATCGATAAAGCCGCAAAGCTTGATCTTCAATTCAGTCCTCTAGGAGAATTCCAGCAAGGTGACCCTATAATCAAAATTCAAAATAAGCTGTTATAGGTTTTTTCCCAGGTAATATGAGGCTTTCCCTTTAAATTTCTTGAGGAATTTTATGGTACAAGTGGTGGCAAGATTCTCCCTTGAATATCTATAAATCCTTCAAAGCTTCCTCGCCTATAACTTCTCCTCCTTAAAAAAATATATCTCCCTCATTTAAATTTTCAATAATTAACTAAATTTTATTATCTATTATTTATATTAATGTTTATTTTTTAATGTTTTTTTATTATATTTAGTTTTTTTATTAAATTATTTTTTAAATTTAAATTGTTGATAAATAACAAGCTATATTTTGTTTTATAAATTTTATTTTTGTTTAAAACTATTGTTTTTGATTATATTATTTTAATTTTATATAATTAAAATATAGTTAAAGTAGAAAATCATTTGTTAATGATCGTTAATTTAAAAGAAAGGAGTATGTAATGTCACCTTTAAAAAAAACATTATCTGGTGGCGTGGGACAGCATAATGCTCTGTTCCATACTTGTAAGGCTATAACTAAAAGTACTTCAGAAGTTCATCGCATCATGTTGCGCACAACTATTCTTCATTCTAGGTCTTACTCTATCCATCGTCTCTCCCTCCCCATAGCTACTCGTCGCCCTATCATTCAAGAGAGGGGTAAGGAGAGACTTAGTAGCGATTCTAAGGTGCAATGGGCTGCTCATTTTCATCAGCTTACAAAAAGCTCCCGCCAACCGACGCAGAGTGTAAAAGAGAGGTTACCTGTTGTCATTGCCATAAAAAAAGCTTTAAAAGTTCATGGGGCTTGTATTGTACAGGGTGCGCCCGGAACCGGTAAATCTGAGCAAATTCGCTTAGCGGTTAAAGACCCTACAACCTTTGATCTAAAAAAGGGATTTCTTACCTCTTATTTCGAATTGCACAAAAGCACTGACCAAGAGCAAGAACATCTATGGTGCGAGGGTTATTATAAGCTAAAAGGCCATGAATTAAAATGGTTGCAGGATAATTATGAAAGTATCAAAAAAGGCCTATTAGAATCTTCCTCTGATACTATTCTTTTAGATGAGTTTGACCTCGTTAACACTGCTTCCTTAGAAGGAGAGGCCTTAGAAATAGCCGAGCTAATAGCAAATTTAGCACAAGAATTACGGAAGGAAGGAAAAAAAGTGGTTTTAGTCTTGCACGAGCAAGGAATAAATTCTCCCTCTTTTCTTGAAAGCCTTAATGAACAAGGCATAATTAAGGGTTCAGGTGCCATTGTTCAGACAGATTTTATACCTGAAGAAGATCAAAAAGCTATTTTAGAGCTAATGAAGCTTTCAACAGAAGAAAAATTAAAGGCTTTAAGATATGTACAAGGGACGCCAGGAGCTTATGTTAAATTTTTACAAAGGTTAGAACAAGGCAAGCCAGTAGAACAGAAGTATAAAGATTTTCTCATAGAGGCTCACTCAAGTATAATAAATAATTTAGCGGTCCTTGAGAAAATTTATCCCGAAATTTACACAACATTGCTAGCTATTTCCTCATCTTCTCTTCAGCAAAGGATCCGAGAATTAAATGAAATACCTGCTGATAAAAAACAAGAGCTATTGAAAACTAGAATGGTAGGAAATGCAGATGGTAAGCTGGTCTTACCCTCTCTAGTCTGCGATGTGCTACAAGATCAAGTCATCAGAAAGGATATGCAGATCCTTCAGTTTAATAGGAAGACCTTAAAACTTTTAGAAGAAGAACAGCTAACTGATAAGGTGGCTCAAAACTTGCGTATGGCGGCCCATCATGCGGATAAATATGCAGGAAGTCACTCTTTACTTTCATTGGAAGGCGTACACGGGGTGATCCCTGATAAAGCTTCACTGATAAGGGAAGCTTGGAGGGTCCAAAAAGAAATAATTGCCCGTAAGATAAATCTGGAAAAAGACTATCAGACTGAAAGAAGTTCTTCTGCCCATCTTTCCTGGATAAATGATGCTTCTACTATTGCAGAATTGCACGATAGTGCTTTAGAAGTGAAAAGCGAGTTTTTAGAAATGGTAGCAGCTACTTGCCAGGAAAGTGGCGTTCACTCTTTTCATGGAGATGCAAACCAATTTCTTATTAAAACCCAGGTAAGTATGACTAGGAAAGCTAGCATATGGGCAGGTAATGGGGCAGATATTTCAGGAGCGTTAAAGAAGTTGAATGACACCATACGTACTACCTTTATTGCCAGCAACATGGATGAAATGCGTCAAGCTATTCATATATTTGCCGAAGAATCTCGAAAAAGAGGATATGAAATAGTCTTTTCTAATAAGTTTAAAGAAGATTATTCCAGTGGCTATGTGGGTATTCATGCAAAGGTTTACTTAAGAACACCGCTGACTGAAAAAAGAATCATGGGAGAGGTTCAGTTCCATTTTCATCAAGTTCATGATGGCACAAATGAATCCATTAAAGAAATGTCCCATCATTTCTTAGATCAGGTCATGCGTAAGTTAGAAGACAATACTTCCCGTGAGAAAATTTTAGAAAGTACTGGCTTATCTAATCCAAGGAGCGTAATTAAATTGTGTGAGCAGGTACAATTAAATTTATTTGGAGCAGGCATAGATCAAATAAAAATAGGATAAAGGAGATTAGCTATGGATTGGCGTTATTATGTTACCCCGGCATTTATTGCACGTACTATCGATGGAACAGTAGAAATTCGTCGACTTGATACGGACCAATGGGAAGACAAGTCATTCAATCAAGATATTTTCCATCTAATTGAACAAGATGGCTATAGTGTTTCAGAGACAGAAGCACTAACTGTCCATGAAAAATATAAGACTCTTCTCAATCATTAAGAAACCTACTTCTTTTTTAAGAGATTAAGAAAGAGATGCGAAGGGATGGTGGTGGGTTGAGAATAAATTGTCAAGCTACGACAAGCTAAGACAGGAGGTGTAGGGGAAATACTGAAAGAATCTTCTTGAATAGAACGAATTAAATGGCTGTTAGTAACGGGAATCCATCCGTCGGGAGTTTGCTCCTCGTAACCTCCTTGCGGGTGGGATCGAAAAAGCCTTCCTGTAGGGTGTCGGTAAAGAGGCATGGCGGTAGAAGTAGAATAAATAGTCATATATCTTTCTTTTGTAAGATTTAGCTTAATTTAACTTCGTTGCTCTGCCATTCTTTAGTTAAGCTAAAGAACAGCAAAGAGGCTAAGTTAATAGGTTAATAAAAATTTAAAACATTTGCAGCATGTGGAAAAAGCTAGTTGACCTTCTATAAATCTTAAAAGTAAAAGCTACTTTATGTCAAATTTTACGAGTAGTAGCTCAGCCAGCAACTTAAAATTTACCGAGATAAATAGCTTGATAAACGCGCATTATCAGATAAGAAAACACTCTACGACAGCTTCAAATTATACCTAGACTATAAGCTAACTTTTCTCCCTGCAAGTCAATTGAATGCAGGGCTTGTAGGGCTCGTAAGCATAGGTCACTATTCCGCTGATTAGATTGATAAAAAAATTCCAAGGGCTAAGATGTCGATGATGTTCGATTTGACAAGAGTTTTTTCAATTTATTGCTAATGCTTTCAAATGCTCCCCGCTTTCTTAATAAAATCTTATCTACCACTGACATTAGCTTGCTTTTCATATTCTTTCTAAGCCTAGTAATAATTTCTAAGCCCTTGTTGTAAAGCTTGATAAACAATAGGGGAAGATGCATTCCTTGTCGGCAAACATTATGCCAAAAATGTTTTTAGCCAAATCGAGACAGGGATCTCCACATCTCCTGGTGTTAACATATAAGCAAGAATTTCTCCTTTATTATTAATAATTAAATGTAGTTTGAACCTATAAAAGCACCCTGTAGAGGTTTTCCTCTTTTTGCTATCTTTTTAAAAACTTGGCCGGGATTGGATGCGACAAGTATGGCATACTGTCAATAGAGTAGAAGTGATAAATGACAAGAATTTTCTCTCTTTTTCGGCAGATTGCTACGATGGAAGAACAACCTTTTTTGACAGGAAGAAGCTAGGCGTATTGCATTCCATCATGCGGTAGAAGAATTAACACATTGCGCCAAAAAGAGCCGTTTTTCTCAAATAAGGCAAAGAATCAATCTCATTCTTTTAGCCAAACCAGAATTGCCGCATCACTTAATCGCCAAAACCTGCGGCTGCTTCTAAATGCTTGGAAGGTCTCCCCCTTTCCTTGAATTTATCTGAAAAAAAAGCGTCGGTAGATCATCTGCGAATTGTTTTTCCTTGATAAGGATACGAATTGGTTTGACTTGCCTTTTTAATTTTTTTATATTGTCTTTAAAAAAATAAAAGTACTGAAAGGTCGTCACTACCCAAGGAAATAAAATGCATCCTATCTCTTCGGCCTCTATTGAAAGCTTGCCCAATGAATTGTTGCTCCCTATCCTAGAGGCTTGCGCAGTTCCTTCCTTATTTAGCGTCTGTAAAAGATGGCATCATCTGCTGGCTTCTGAAGTCATGCCTTCCCTTTATAAAAAAATAGCCCAGCTTCATTTCCCCAGGGAAAATGCCACTACCCAGCGAACTCTTATGTTAACTAAAGTTTATCAACTCAATCCTGCACTTACCTCTACTGAAAAAGTTTATCAAGTTTTTAAACAAGTTCTTACCTTAGCTAAATCTATTTCTTCCTTAGAATTTAAAGAGAAGACAGAAGAAAAAAGAGGCTTAACGCTGGCTAATTACGCTTCTTATCTCTTAAATATTAATCGCCTTTTTCTTTGGAAAAAACTTCCTGGTGGGGAAGCATCCTTGAGCCGAGAAGAAATTAAGCACTTGTCTCTAGTAGAATTTAAATGGAAAACAGAAGAAAAAAGAGGCTTAACGCTGGCTAATTACGCTTCTTATCTCTTAAATATTAATCACCTTTTTCTTTGGAAAAAACTTCCTGGTGGGGAAGCATCCTTGAGCCGAGAAGAAATTAAGCACTTGTCTCTAGTAGAATTTAAATGGAAAACAGAAGAAAAAAGAGGCTTAACGCTGGCTAATTACGCTTCTTATCTCTTAAATATTAATCACCTTTTACTTTGGAAAAAACTTCCTGGTGGGGAAGAATACTTGAGCCGAGAAGAAATTAAGCACTTGCCTCTAGAGAAAAAAGGAGAGCTTCTTAGCAATTGGATTGAAGAAAATTGTAAAAACATCACGATTTTAGATTTATCTAAAGCAGGCTTAACTTATTTACCCCCAGAAATATGC
Source organism: Neochlamydia sp. AcF95 (assembly GCF_018342455.1). Lineage (NCBI taxonomy): Bacteria > Pseudomonadati > Chlamydiota > Chlamydiia > Parachlamydiales > Parachlamydiaceae > Neochlamydia > Neochlamydia sp. AcF95. The sequence continues at coordinate 7,514 of NZ_JAEMUC010000026.1, forward strand.
CAGTTATCTAAGCTGCAAACCCTTGACTTAAACCAAAACCAGCTCACCAGCTTGCCTATTGAAATCTGGCAGCTGTCTCAGCTGCAATGGCTTATTTTAAATCAAAACCAGCTCACCAGCCTTCCTGTAGAAATAGGTCAATTGTCTAAGCTACAATGGCTTGAATTAGATCAAAACCAGCTCACCGTTCTGCCTGCAGAAATCGGGCAGCTATCCCAGCTGCAAAGGCTTGAATTAAATCAAAACCAGCTCACCGCTCTACCTACAGAAATCGGGCAGCTGTCTCAGCTGCGAGTGCTTTACTTAAATCAAAACCAGCTCACCAGCCTTCCTGCAGAAATCGGACGATTGTCTCGGCTGCAAGTGCTTAACTTAAATCAAAACCAGCTCACCGCTCGGCCTACAGAAATCGGGCAACTGTCTCAGCTGAAAAGGCTTGAATTAGCAGAAAATCCTCTGAAAGATATCGCCGAAAAAATAAGACAGCGTTTTCAATTGTAGAATAACAAGTACTTTTTAATTTGGGGTGAGCTAAAATGAAATAAAAACTTTTAGCCATCTTACTTTAAATAAGTCATCCGCTTTCCTTCCCGCAACTAAGTAATCTTAAAGTAACCTACACATTTATAATGACAAGAAGTTTCTCTCTTTTTCTGCAGATTGCTATGCTGTGAGAGCAACCTTTCTTGACAAGAAGAAGCTAGGCGTATTGTATTCCATCATTCGGTAGAAAAATTAAAACATTGCGCCAAAAAGAGCTGTTTTTCTCAAATAAGGCAAAGAATCAATCTCTTTCTTTTAGCCAAACCAAAATAAGGACACTTGTCATTAACTGGCATTTAACCTAATCTTTTTTCTGATTAATATTTTTTATCAACACCTTCATTTATTGTTATCTGGGTTCTTATTTCAATTCCGATTTCACTTTTCAATAATGCGGCTATAACATAATTTTTCTCCTTATATTGTTCAATAATCTTTTCATATTCATTGACTAAGCGCGATGTCCTACCCACCGAAATAGCTGCTTCTTCTGTAGACATACCTTTTTGTTTGCATAGCAATATTTGCTTGAAATTGGATATATACCTTTGTATCGCTGGTAAAGAGTGTTTTGTTTCTCTACTCACTTGCTGAGCAGTTTTTTGCTCGATAAAGAGCTTTTCAATAACCATTGTTTTGTGAGTTAAAGTAGGGCCTATATCATGGATAGACCCTCTTCTTGGAAGAACCTCACGGTTTTCTAATTCCCACTCCTTAATATATTTGCCTACACTTTGTGGCGATATCTTTAACAAAATAGCTAATTCCGCATGGGTTAAGCAACCTTCTTGATCAAAAGCTTGCTTCCACATCCGCGCCGCAGCTTCTTTTTTTATAACCCTTAATTTTTTCCCCTTGGCTCTTTCCATAGCATCTTACGAGATTACCAAATCTAAAATTACCGTTGTTAAACGCGTGTCTTGAATAGATTTTCCATAGGATGAAAATTCGTTGCGATGAACTGCCGGCCATGTAACTTGTCCCGGCTGCATATGAGAGGTCTGCGAATAAAATTGACGCACCATATTCGCTGACCTAATCGAAAATAGTTAAAGATTGGCTCACAAAAAACAAGGAGCATATTCGCTTGTATTATTTGCAAAGTTATTGCCTAGAACTGAACTCCGATGAATTTTTAAATCGAGATGCAAAATTCCACATTGAGAAACAATGCTTTCATACTAAAGCACAGATGGTAAAACTGCTAAATAGCCACCTTAAAATGGGGCAAAAATAGCCTTATGTCATCCAGAACTTTGTCAAGGGCTGCCATCCTAGATATGTTGCTTGAAAAAGTGTAAACTATTAGTGCTCCCCTTAATAATTATACCTCTCACTCTATCAACTTAAATCTTCCTATCAAGTTTTTGAAAGTCTCTTAGCGATACAAAGAAGTCATTTTCTTCATGATATCCGGGATTACCATAAATTTCAACCCTCGTAAGCTTAGAAAGTTGAGGAAGAGAAGTTAGCTTATTATTGCTTAGGTAAAGCTCTTGCAGCTGAGAAAGCTGCCCTATCTTAGCAGGAATAACGGTTAGCTGATTATTACTTAAGTTAAGCGCTATTAGCTGAGAAAGCTGCCATAACTCTGCAGGAATGGTCGCTATTTGGTTTTCTTCTAATCCAAGTAATTCCAGCTGAGAAAGCTGCCCAATGGCTGCAGGAAGACTGGTGAGCTGGTTGTTGCCTAAGCCAAGTGTGCGCAGCAGAGAAAGCTGCCCAACTTCTGCGGGCAGGCTGGTGAGCTGGTTGTTGCTTAGGTAAAGCGCTTGCAGCTGAGAAAGCTGCCCAACTTCTGCGGGCAGGCTGGTGAGCTGGTTGTTGCTTAGGTAAAGCGCTTGCAGCTGAGAAAGCTGCCCAACTTCTGCGGGCAGGCTGGTGAGCTGGTTGTTGCTTAGGTAAAGCGCTTGCAGCTGAGAAAGCTGCCCTATCTCTGCAGAGATAGCGGCTAGCTGGTTATTGTCTAAGTCAAGCGTACGCAGCTGAGAAAGCTGCCATAACTCTGCAGGAATGGTCGCTATTTGGTTTTCTTCTAATCCAAGTAATTCCAGCTGAGAAAGCTGTCCAATGGCTTTAGGAAGACTAGTAAGCCGGTTGTTTTGTAGGTGAAGCTCTTGCAGCAGAGAAAGCTGCCCAAGGGCTGCAGGAAGAGATGTTAGCTGGTTGCTGCTTAGCCAAATCTTCTTCAGCTGAGAAAGCTGCCATAACTCTTTAGGAATGGTCGCTATTTGGTTTTCTTCTAATCCAAGTAATTCCAGCTGAGAAAGCTGTCCAATGGCTGCAGGAAGATTGGTCAGCTGGTTGTTTTGTAGGTAAAGCTCTTGCAGCAGAGAAAGCTGCCCAATCTGAGCAGGAAGAGCTGTTAGCTGGTTGCTGCTTAGCCAAAGCTTCTTCAGCTGAGAAAGCTGAGCGATAGCTGCGGGAAACGCGGTTAGCTGGTTGTTGTGTAGGTAAAGCTCTCGTAGCTGAGAAAGCTGCCTGATGGTTGTAGGAATAATGGTTAAATAGTTGTCGTTTAAGCCAAGCGTGCGCAGCTGAGAAAGCTGCCCCATGGCTGGAGGAATAACGGCTAGCTGGTTGCTACTTAGGTAAAGCTCTTGTAGCTGAGAAAGCTGCGCTATCTCTGCAGGAAGGAAGATAAGCTGGTTGCTGTTTAAATGGAGAGCTCGCAGCTGAGAAAGCTGCCCTACCTCAACAGGAAGAGCGGTTAGCTGGTTGTGCTCCAAGTTAAGCGCTTGCAGCTGAGAAAGTTGCGCTATCTCTACTGGAAGAGTGGTTAGCTGGTTGTGCTCCAAGTTAAGCACATCCAGCTGAGCTAACTGGCCTATCTCGGCAGGAAGGAAGATAAGCTGGTTGCTGTTTATATTAAGGTATCGCAGCTGAGAAAGCTGCCCTATATCTGCAGGAAGAGTGGTTAGCTGGTTGTTCTCCAAGTTAAGCACTTGCAGCTGAGAAAGGGGCCACAGCTCGGCAGGCAGTCTGGTAAGCTGGTTGTTTTGTAGGTAAAGCTTTTGTAGCTGAGAAAGCTGTCCAATGGCTGCAGGAAGGCTGGTGAGCTGGTTGTTGTTTAAGTCAAGAATGCGCAGCCGAGAAAGCTGCCATAGCTCGGCAGGCAAAATTGTTAGCTGGTTGTTGCCTAGGCCAAGCGTGTGCAGCTGAGAAAGCTGTCCGATGGCGGCAGGGACAGCGGTTAGCTGGTTGTTTTGTAGGTAAAGCTCTTGCAGCTGAGAAAGCTGCCCAATTGCTGCGGGAAGAGCTGCTAGCTGGTTGTTGTTTAAGTTAAGAATGTGCAGCCGAGAAAGCTGCCATAACTCGGCAGGCAAAATTGTTAGCCGGTTGTTGCCTAAGCCAAGCGTGTGCAGCTTAGCAAGCAGTCCAATGGCTGCAGGAAGACTGGTGAGCTGGTTGTTGCCTAAGCAAAGCGTGTGCAGCTGAGAAAGCTGTCCAATGGCTGCAGGGACAACGGTTAGCTGGTTTTGGCTCAAATCAAGCCCTTCTAGATTAGTAAGTTGCCCTATATCTTCAGGAAGCGCAGTTAGCTGGTTGCCGCTTAAGTAAAGACTTTGCAGTTGAGAAAGTTGTCCGATGCCTGCAGGAATAGCGGTTAGCTGGTTGCGCTCCAAGTTAAGCACTTGCAGCTGAGAAAGCTGCCACAGCTCAGCAGGCAGAATTGTTAGCTGGTTGCCGCTTAGCTCAAGCTTTTGCAGCCTAGTAAGCTGCATAATTTCTGGTGGTAAAGAGGTCAAGCCTAACTTATCTAAGTTCAGAGAGGTAATATCTTTACCGTACTCTTTTATCCACTGCGTTAGCACCTCTCCTTTTTTCTTTAAAGGTAAACCTTTAATGTGTGGTTGGTTTAAAAACCCTGCTCCCCCTGGTAGCTTCTGCCAGATTAAGAGACGGTCAATATTCAGCAGATAGGAGGAATAATTAGAAAGGGTAAAAGCCTTGCTTTCCGTAGCATTTCCTTCAAATTCTATAGGAGAAAGAGAAGCGGCTAAGGTAAAAAGCTTTTGAAAGATGTGGGATACTTTTTCTTCGATAGGAAGATTAGGTTTAATTTCATAAATCTCATCTAAAATGCCAGCTTGTGCTATAAAATTCCTGTTCCCTTCAGGAAAATGAATCTGAACAATTGCATTGTAAAGCAATTTCATGGAAAAAGGTGTGATAGATGAAGTAGAAGGAGGTTGAATCTCTTTAGTTGCACTAAACAAAGAAGTGTTAGTAGTAGCAAGTTGAGAAGTAGGGTTAAACAAAGAAGGGGTAGAAATAGAAGTTTGAGAAGCCACTGTGGGAAGGGGAGAAGAGGGCACTTGATAGATTTGGCGCAATTTTTCGACAGCAAATTGCCTAATCTTTTTATTCTCTCCTAATAATTTTTCCGTCCATTTATAGCCTAGCTTATCTTTCTGGGTCAGTTCTTCACTGTCCTGGCCCATCAACTCTTCCAATTGATTCTCTAGCATTTTCTTTAAGGTTGAATGCTCTTGAATGGAAGGTTCTTCTAAAAGATTGAATAAGAGCTCAGTATAGCGTTCTTTATAAGAGTCTGAAGAAGGAAGGCTTTTTTCTTTACCTTTTTCTTCATTATCAAAACAAACAGGGAGCGGCTGTGAGGATGAAGAAGCTTCGGAAGAGCGTTTAAGGCAAAATTCAAGATAGGCTTGGGCTTTTTCATAGGCAGGAGTTAATTGCAAAGCTTGCAGTAAAGCTTCTATAGCAGTGGCATGCTCTCCTTTTTCAGCAAGTTCTTTACCACGTAAGAAATGTCCTACAGCTTCTTCGCTAGGTTCATGCTTAATTTCTTCTAAGGGATGAGATTCAGCCGTTTCAGCTAGGTGCCTCACCGTATAGTTGGGTGCATGTCTTTCAATAAGCCTTCTATCTAGGGGACAAAGTTTATTACGTGCTAAGCATTGGATCACGGTATCTTCGTTAAAGGTATGGCCACAAGGAAACAAAGTAACAGCGCGAGTCATCAGCTCTCCTGAGACCACATCTTCTATATTCTCTGACACTGTAGTGCGGAAAGTTATCTGGGTGGTAGAAGTAGGATTTGACGGCACCATATAAGCTCCTTAAGTTTTTGTGGTAAGAAATTACCATACCTTTTTGCCAAAAACTTACTCTTTTTCCTCTTTATTAAGCAATTTTTATTTTGAAAGTTAAAAAAGAGAAAGACTCGCCTGTATTGCATGAGTCGATATCTTTTCCATTAGCCTGATGGGAAAGTGGGTTGGCAATAAAGATTAGCTTTCATCCTAAGTTGGGACAAAAGCTCATCGATCATGGTTTAGAGCTATTAACAAGCATACGATCAAATCTGAAATAGAAGTTGATGTCCTTTCAGGACAAAATCCTGCTAATAAAAAGATTTATAATCGAAATTGTAAACGATCAATTAAAAGGCATCCACCTTTCTAGCATAAAAGGTATAAGAAGTGGAGGAAACTCTCTAGCCAATATGCTGGCAGGAATAGCAGCCTATAGCCATCAATCAAAAAAGCCTTCTTTGAGGTTTGATGTTTAAGAAACAGGCTTCTTGATTGCTGCCTGAATAACTCAAAATTGAAATTCAATAGATAACCTTCATAAGAAATAGAGCGTGAGGGGGAGCGGATTTACCAGCACAGCGGCGGTCTTTAGAAGCAAAAATCTCAGGGATAGAGGAGATTGAACGTTTATTACAAGCAATTTCTAGAAGAGTACCGGTAATATTGCGCACCATTTTATAAAGGAAGCCTTCGGCTTCAAATTCTAAGCACAAACCTTCTTCGGTAGGCACAACATCAAGCCTTTGGAGAGTTCTTATGGGGTCATGGGCCGCAACTCCTGAATGGGCTTCATTGGCAAAAGCAGTAAAATCATGAGTGCCTATAAAAAGTTGAGCTGCTTCTTTTAAAGAATCGCTATCTATTTTCTCGCTCACATGAAGGGAATACAAGCGATTGAAAGGATTTAAAGTAGGCTTAAGATGAAGATAATAATGGTAAATTTTTCCTTTTGCACTATAGCGGGCATGAAAATTAAGAGGAACTTTTTCGATGCTAGGGATACGAATATCTCTAGGCAATATACCATTTAGGGAATGCAAGAAACGTCTAGGATCAATTGGAAGGGAAGTTTTAAAGTTAGCAACTTGTCCTAAAGCATGGACTCCAGCGTCTGTTCTTCCCGACCCTATTAAGGAGGTAGGATGTCTTAGCACTATCTTAAGGGTTTCCTCAATCTTTTGCTGAATAGCTATACCATTAGGTTGAATCTGCCAACCACTGTACTGAGTGCCATCATAGGCAATAATCATTTTATAATTATATTCTTCCATGGTCTAGATAGGCTCATTGAGCAGATGTTTAGCTAGAATAAGATCTTCGGGGGTGGTAATCTTAAGATTTGTATAGCATCCCTCCACTAATTTGACAGGGTATCCAAGATGCTCGACTAAAGAGACATCGTCAGTGACCTCTAAATGATGTGTAAGGGCGTGGGCAAAGCCTTGTTCTAAAATATCTTTGCGAACAACTTGAGGAGTCTGAACTTCCCAATATCTGGAGCGATCAGGTGTTTGCTTAACAATATGATTTCCGTCGTGCTCTTTAATTGTAAATTTAATAGGCATGCCAGCTGCAGCGGCTCCGTGCTGGAAGGCTGCTTTTAAGACACGTTGCACTAGGGGAGGGGTAATAATAGGGCGAGCAGAGTCATGAATGCAGACAAAGCCTGCTTGCGAAGTAAGAGCCTTTAAGCCATTGAAAACAGAGTCTTGCCGATGCTTACCAGGGCAGGCAAACTTTAAGGGTATTGAAAGCTCGGGGTAAGAAAAAAACTTTTGATAGGCAAGCTCACAAACTACTACCATTTCTATCACTTCGGGTAAGGTTTTAAAAACATCCAAACTATAAGTAGCGATGATCTTATTATGGAGAGTAAGAAATTGTTTAGGAGTAGCATTTTGCATGCGCAAACCTTGGCCCCCGCATAAAAGAATAACGCTTACTTTTTGAGAAGTCATGATTTTAAGCCTCTAAGGTCAGCAGAAGGAGTTCAGGCATAGAAAACCATCGAAAGGGCATGACGCTACCTATGCCCCGGTTGACGTAAATCCATTTATCTTGCATGTATATTAAGCCTTTTTTTAAGTAAGGATTTTCCATCAAAGTAAATTTTTTCCATAGCCAGGGAAGATTAACTTGGCCTCCATGGGTATGTCCACATAGGATAACATCCCAAGAAAAATTTAGCAAATGAGGTACAATGTCCGGATTATGAGCAATGACAAGTCCAGGGAAACGGGGGTCAACAGTTTGAAAAGCTAATGCAGGGGCATGCCGACCTGTGGAATACTCTTCTAAACCCACTATATTAATAAAAGTATCCTTTATGGGAACCAAGAGAGATTCGTTTTTTAGTAAGCGAAAATGAGTTTTCCCTAAAGTTTTTTCCAACTCCGCATGAGGTCTTACTGCCCTAGCACGATCAGTTGCTCTTCTTGACAAAATTTTAGTGGTCCATAAACGTTTCAAAACTTTATCTATAGACCCGGTAGAAGCGGGGAGAACATCATATTCTCCTTGTTCATTTACAGAGACAAAAGCATTATAATCGTGATTGCCTAAAACGGCAAAACATCCGTAAGGTGCTTTTAACGAGGTAAAAAATTGTTCAAGTCTCACCAAATCGCGAGAAAGAGAAAAACAAAGAAAATCTCCTGTAAATACAATGATATCAGGTTGGAAGCTTTCAATTTTTCTTTTAATTTTTTCTAGAAATCTTTGGGAAACTTGAGGATGAAGATGTAAATCTGAAAATTGGGCTATCTTCAATCCTTGGAGATTTTTAGGTAAATAGGAAATTTTAAACCTTTTAAAGGTCCTGCTTACCAATTTATTTTCAATAAAACGCGGCCAGATGCCTATAATCGACAGGCAGCACCAAAGGTCCCAAAAAAAATTAGGTAAATTAATAATAAATTTGTTGAATCTATGACTTTTTTTCATGGAGCTGTTAGAATTTTAAGGGAGATCTTTACAAATGAAAAGGAAAAAATGCTAACCATTAATTTATAAGGCATTAAAGATTAGCATTTTTATAGAAGAGTTTAAGAATTAGCTGCTTCTGGCTCTTTAATATGCTTGGAAAGCTTGCTTGTCATTTTAAACATATCAATACTCTGACTTCCAAGAACCTTAGCTAATTTAGCATCGGGATTGATGTTTCTTTTATTTTGAGCGTCTTGAAGGTTATGTTTTTTAATATATTCCCACACTTTTTTTGTGATCTCCGTACGCGGCATAGAGCCTTGTCCGACGATTTCTGCCAATTCAGGGCTCACCTGTACGGGTTTCATAAAGGCCGAATTTTTTTTTGTCATCATTTACTCCTTATGCGTTGTTAAAGGATATTGCTTTTTTCCAAATAACTGTTAAATCAAGTTAGCTAGATTGTCTCGATAACATTCCTAGCTAGGGGATTCTTTGTAGCGCTGTTTTCATTTATAAGTCAAAAGAAATCATAAGAAAAAAGCATTAAGATCGATTATTGGATTAGGGATAAAATCAAATTCTTTGCTATAAATGCTTCCATCTTAACCAAGTAAAAGAAAAATATCATGTCGACATCTACTTCTGCTATACATTCTATCAAACATAGCCTTAAAAGGTTAAAATCTCTTACGGCTCAATTGAAAAACGCTAAGAAGATTGACGAGCGGCTTGATATATTGAATCGAAATCCCGAAGTACAAGCTTTTCTACAGCAAAACTCCTACTTAAAAGATTTTCTTTTTTGCTGTAATGCTCAAGCACAAGTCATTATTAAGTCTTTATTAGCTTTAGGCCAAGGTTCTATAATTTTTCAAGGGATGCATCAACATTCGAATCCTCACCTAGCTCTTAATCAATTAATTGAAAGCTTAGCACCCGCTGAAGACTTTTATGCGATGATAGGTGGCTTGGTTGGCTATCATTGCGTTATGTTACAACTTATTGAAGAAAAAGAATTAGGGAAGGAGGAAGATAACTTTTTATCACCCTTAGAACGTTATAGTAAGCCGCCAGGCTATGATATATCCCGTGAAACCCCTTTCGTAAGGAAAGCAATCCGAGAAGCTGTGGAAAAGATGCCTTTGATGGCAGAAATATATCCAGTAGGGGGAGCGGGAGATCGCTTACAATTGCAGGATGAAAAAACCGGTGAAGATTTGCCTTCAGCAGAATTGCTTTTTGAGGGAAGAACGTTATTAGAAGGATTAATTCGCGATTTGCAAGCGCGCGAATATTTGTATTATAAATTAACCGGAAAATATTTAATCGTTCCTGTGGCTATGATGACTTCTGATGAGAAAAATAATCATAGGCATATTCTCGATATTTGTAAGCGGTCGAGTTGGTTTGGGCGGCCGCAAGATACGTTCGACTTCTTTAAGCAGCCTTTAGTGCCTGTCCTGACTAAGCAAGGAGAGTGGGCAGTGGCAGAATCCATGCGAGTTATCTTTAAGCCCGGCGGGCATGGAGTTATTTGGAAACTGGCCGTAGAAGCAGGTGTGATCGATCGTTTGTTAAAGAAAGGTTACACTAAAGCCTTGGTGCGGCAGATCAATAACCCTGCCGCTTCGACTGATTATGGGCTGCTTGCTTTTAGTGGGTGTGGAATTCTAAATAACCAAAGTTTAGGATTTGCCTCTTGTCCTCGTCTGTTAAATACAGCCGAAGGTATGAATGTGTTGATAGAGAAAAAGAGCAATCAAGGATATGAGTATTGCATTTCTAATATTGAATATCCAGATTTTGTAAAAAGAAATATTCCAGAAATAGCTGAACAGCAAGGAGGCTTTTACTCTGCACTTCCTGCAAATACTAATATATTATTTATTGATTTAATGGCGATTAAAAATTTAGTGAATAGCTACCCAATTCCTGGCATGTTAATTAACATGAAGCATAAGGTCGCTTGCCTTTCTTTAGAAGGAAGAAGGCAACAGGTGGATGCAGGGCGGCTAGAATCGCTTATGCAGAATATTGCTGATGTAATAACTACTCATTTTCCTCAAAGGCAAGAGCATTTGGAAGCTAAAGACCTTGGCACATTTGTTACCTATAACCAGAGAAGGAAAACAATTTCAGTGACAAAAAAAGCATTTGCAGAAGGGCAATCTTTTTTGGAAACTCCCGAGGGTTGCTACTGGGATCAACTAAAAAACCATTATGAATTGTTTACTCATCATTGCAAAATGCAGCTTCCTGAAGTGCCTCATGAGGATCAATACATTCAAGAGGGGCCGGCTTGTATCACTTCCTTTCATCCAGCTTTAGGTCCTCTATATTCGGTAATTGCGCAGAAAATTCAGGGAGGAAGTTTAAGTTTAAATTCCGAGATGGTTTTAGAAATTTCTGAACTTATTCTGCAAAAAGTGAATATAAAAGGCAGCCTATTGATTTATGCAGAAAATGTAGTAGGCCATAAAAATGCTCAAGGGATCATTACGTATAGTGAAAAGGTAGGACGTTGTGTGCTGAAGAATGTATGTGTGGTTAATCGAGGGATTAATAAAAAGCTTTCTTCTTCTTATTGGAAAAAGCAAATGGTTAGAGATGAATCTTTAAAGATTACCTTGAAAGGATGTTCAGAATTTATTGCTGAAAATGTTACTTTAGAAGGCAATCTAGAGATTGAGGTTGCTGATGGAGAGCGTGTAATTGCTCAGAATAGGGAAGGAGAACTAGCGTTTATTAGAGAGCAAATAAGGGTTCCTCGTCCTCTATTTACCTATTTCTTTGATAAAGAAGATAGAATTATTTTAGAAAAACACTTAGACACATGAATGCGTCTAAGTGTTAAACATGCACCTTGACTAGAAGGTATGACGAGAAAAGGTAACAGGATTGCGGCCAAAAGCAAACATCACTGCACCTGCAACAAATAATAACGCACCTGCTGCTACTGTGGCAACAGCACGAGCAACTTGCTGCTTTTTAGATTTAAGAGTCAAGCTTGCTCCTAATCCAGAGAGGCCAGCTGTTCCTAGGATAGCTCCAATACCGTAACCAGAACGAAGATAAGCAGGAAAATTTTTAAAAAAATCAACAGTTGCAAACCATATCCTGGCTACAAGTGTTTTAATTGCCCTAGCGCCATGGTTAAATTGACGCCCTAACCATGTTACGCCTGACTTTACAGTATCTCCTAGTGATCTTACACTTAAAGAAGCGGTGCTTTGTACATTAGTAGTTTCGACCATAAAAATCCTCCAGGATTTCTTTTGAATGTTAATAAAAAATATTTCAAACCAACCGAGCTTGCATTTTTTCAGAAAGAAAATATCCTTACTATACGATTTGCCTCATTTTCTTGCAACAAAGAGGCAAGCTAACAAAAGATAGAAAATTTTTAATTTCTTTGCTTTCGATCCAGTTTGAGCTTGTCAAAAGTTCTTTAACTTTATAAGTATCGCATTTTATCATTCTCTATATTAAAAGGAAATTTATTTTAATCAGACTTTATTATATTGCTTAAAGATGGTGTTGTAGTAATATTTTAATTCGTCCCTTTAAATTTATTTTACAAAATTATCTAGGAATAATGGGGTTAAAAGAACGAGCGAGAAAGATTTACGCGCCCTTATCTTTCATAGGGTTAAGAAAAGAATAAAAGTTATGAAGAGCTTTAATTTCAGATAGGTTATTTTTTTGAATTATTTCGTTAGATAATAAGGGTAAGACAGTATTAAGAATCACGCTATCTTTCCACCTTTTTCTTAATAAAGGTAGCGGTAAGGCTTGCTTTTGACTCTCAAAAGTATAATGATGCCTCCAATATTCGTCCGAGTAAGAGGGCAATCGATCTTTAATCCTATTGAGTAAAAGATCCCAATCTTTTTTTAAATAGGCTTCAGGCCAGCCTTGGTGCCAGCATGCATATATTTCGGTAAACAAGTAGGGCATTAAAGGATCTTGAATTAATTTGACTAGATAAGCTATCCGCCTGATGGGATGATTCCAAGGTTTTATTTGGCAGAGTAAAAGACGAATCGAGTGAGGGATAAGGGGGGAAAATTGCGCATAAAGCTGGAGAAGCTCTCGATAAAAGAGAGAATCTTTCCATTTTAACTTATATTTCTCAGCAAAAAACCCGCTCATTCCTAAAGCTATACTTAGAAGCTCATTCTCAGTTTTATCCTTGTATTTTAAAAGTCTTACAAATAATTCAAAGAAAGCTTCCGCATTTTGTTTTTCTCCTAAGGCCATGGCAATCCCTGTGGGTAGAAGAAGGCGGGCATCTTCCATATGTCCTTTAAGATATTGAGCTTTTTGGGCAAGCCTCCAACTTACAGATGAGGGCAAAAGATTAAATATTTTTTCCTCTGCAAAAGAGCTAGAAGGCGAAAAGCAAGAGGGATTATTTCCCAAAAATTTTCTATGAGGGTATTGTTCAATATCGATAAGTTGAAGGATTCTGGTTTGCGAAATTGTCAGATAAGGAGCTAGGTAGGTTTGATAAACCTTCTCTCCTTTTGCATTCTTTATTTGTGGAGGCACAGCAGAAAGGGAAGGCCATAAACAGACATGCAAAATAACATCTTTGTAACGCTTATCCGAAGCATGTCGTAGGCTTGCCCAAGACTCCTCCTCTAAGTGAATCTTAATGTCCCCTTTTAGCTCCTGATCGCCAATTTTAAGATGAGCTTTTAGGAAAACAGGGCCTGCTTCATTGTTCCATATCCCTGGGGAAATGACTGTAATGGGTAGCTGATCGCTGGTTTTTAAGTTTTTAAAGTACTTTTGCTCCCACCACATGGCATGGAGATGATTTTCAGTCCAATAAAGATAAGGATACTTGGTTTCAGCAACATTATAGCTGTTTATAGCTAGTAAGTTGGAATACCAATCATTTTCTTCTTCGTAAAGGAAAACATGCATGACTGCTACTCACCTTTCAATATCTATTGATTTAAAATATTGCTTTTTTTTCTACAAGGAAAAAAGCTTATAAAGAGCTTAAGATATAACATTATTTAAATGAAAGGAGAGGTTATTCTTTGAATTTTTTTAATAATTAAAGCAAAAATAAATTTTCTCGATAGAGAAGGATCAGCCACTATCCACTCATAGACGATAAAGTTAAATTTTCTCTTAATGTTTTAAGGGGTGAATTAAAAAAATTAATAACATATAGACAGGGTGGTAAGCCTTTTTCTTTTATTTAATTTTTTCTGCCTTATCTATTATCTTAAGAAGTTGAAATAGATTAAGCTAAATCAAACGAAAAATGAGTTAGGAAGAGCGTAGGTATCCTATTAAAAAGCAATTATATCTATTTTGACTTTTTATGGCTCTATGCGATATATTATTTGACAGCTCTTAACTTATAAGGAAACCTATGAATTCTGAAACTCAGCAACGTTTAAAAACTATTGAAGATAAACTTTTGCATATGTTGAGGTATCTTTGACTTAGCTTCCAAAGAAGCACGCATTAAAGAATTGGAAGCTTTTATGGAAAAGCCCTCTTTTTGGGAGAGTCATGATAAAGCTCAACTAGTAATCGAGGAAGCAAACACTTTAAAGGCTTGGATTGTTCCTTATCAAAATTGCAAGCGGCTTTTCTGCGATCTAAAAGAACTTTTGCCAGAAGCTTATGCAAGTGGTGAGGAAGAATTAGTTAATGAATTAGTCAAAGAACTGGATGGAGTAGAGAAAAAATTAAATGATTTAGAAATTCGCAAAATGCTTGCGGGTGAGCTAGATAATAAAAATTGTTACTTAAGTATTAACTCGGGGGCAGGAGGAACAGAAGCTTGTGATTGGGCTTTAATGTTATCCCGCATGTATCAACGTTGGGCAGTTAAACGTGGATGGAAAGTAGAGCTAATTGATAAGGTAGAAGGCGATGTGGCTGGTATAAAAAGCATTACCTTTAAATTTGATGGAGAATTTGCTTATGGGTATGCTAAAGCTGAGAAGGGTGTCCATCGTTTAGTGCGTATCTCTCCTTTTGACGCAAATGCCAAAAGGCATACAAGTTTTGCTTCCGTAGACGTAACCCCAGAAATTACTGATGATATTGTGATCGATATTAAGCCAGAGGAGATCCGAGTGGATACTTATCGTGCCTCTGGAGCTGGCGGACAACATGTTAACAAAACAGATTCAGCTGTACGAATGACACATTTACCGACCGGGATTGTGGTCTCTAGCCAAACTCAACGAAGTCAAGTGCAAAACAGAGAATCCTGTTACAAGATGCTGCGCTCAAAATTATACGAGAAAGAAGTAACAGAAAGAGAGAACGCCCTCAAAGCACTTTCAGGCGAAAAAAAAGAAATTGCTTGGGGTAGTCAAATCCGTAATTATGTTTTCCAACCCTATACTTTAGTTAAAGATACTCGAACTAAACATGAATCAGGGGATATCCAAGCGGTGATGAATGGTGAACTTGATGATTTTGTAAATGCTTATTTGAAGGAGTTGGAATGACAGAGAAAAAAAACTCTCCAGAAGGAGTAGAGTTGCGGTATTCAGATTTAAGTGATGGAAAGTATTTGAAGCAATGGCTTTTAGATCCCAGCGTGGCCCGTTGGTTTCCTATGTTTGATGAAGTTGAAATAGATGATGCAGTGGCACGGTGGATAGGGTTTAGCCGGTATAAATGCAGCTTAACAGCTACCAAAGAGGGCGTGCCTTGTGGAATTACCACCTTATATTTACAGCCCTATCGAAAGCTTGCTCATCAGTGTGAATTTGGCATTATTGTGGCACCTGAAATGCGAGGACAGGGGGTAGGAACTTTGCTAATCAGTAATCTTAGCCATATGGCTAAAGAAACCTTTAAGATTGAAGTATTACATCTCCAAGTCTATGCAGAAAATCCTGCCATTCATCTTTATACTCGGATGGGTTTTCGCGAATTTGGAAGGCAAACTCATTGGATTAAAGAAAAAGACGGCTTCTATGTCGGACGAGTTTTCATGGAACGTTTTTTATAAGGGTTCAAGAACACTTACCTTTTATTAAAAAAAATTATTATGTTATGACACTAGCTATTTTTCAACAAGAAGTCGAAAATTTATCAGGTATTAAATTAAAGCTGAAAATTAATGACAACCGTTCCACTATGTTAAGTGTACGCTGGGAATCTGATTGCACGAGAGTTTCTTTACATCGCATGTTTTTAGAAGCTCCTCAAGAGGTTATGAAATCTTTGGCTTGTTATATTCGCCAAGAGCATAGGATGATTTCTCCTGAGATCAAAATCTTTATGGAAAATAACCTTAAAAAGCTTGATTATTCGCATACCTTAGATAGATCCAAACTTTCCTGCCAAGGAAAGGTTTATAATCTCCAACATCTTTACGATGAACTTAATGATCAATATTTTGAGGGGAAAGTAAGATTATTTATTACCTGGTTTGGTAAACATACTCAACTTAATAAAAGGTGCGTGACTTTTGGCCTTTATCATCATCCTCTTAAGCTAATAAAAATCAATCGGTTGTTGGATAATACGAATATTCCGAAGTATGTAATTAGCTACATTATTTTTCACGAAATTTTGCATCACATTTGTCCTTCCTACATGGATGAAAAAGGTCTACACCGCATTCATAGCAAAGAATTCAAAGCAAAAGAAGAAAGTTACGAGCATTTTGGCATAGCCCACCAATGGATTAAAAAACAACGTATGCATCTTTTTGCGCATCTTGACTAAGATTGCAGATTTAGAAAAAGCTCTATAAATTAAAGGAATTCTATCATGGCTGGCCATAGTAAATGGGCAAATATTAAACATAGAAAAGGAAAAGCAGACGCTAAAAAAGGCAAAATATTTTCTCGTATTGCTAAAGAGATTATTAGTGCTGTAAAGGTGGGAGGAGGCCCGGAGGCAAAAAGCAATCCTCGCTTAAGGTTAGCTTTAGAAAAAGCACGCGCGGCAAATGTTCCTAATGAAATTGTAGAACGGAATATTAAAAAAGCTTCTAATGCCGATCAAGCAGATTATACAGAGATGATGTATGAACTGTATGGCCATGGAGGAGTAGGAATTATTGTTGAAGTGATGACTGATAATAAAAATCGTGTAGCCTCTGAAATGCGCATTGCTACTAATAAAAGAGGGGGAACGATCGCTACGCCTGGTGCCGTATCTTTCAATTTTGATCGCAAAGGCATTCTTCAGATTAGTAAAGGGCAGGCCTCAGAAGAAGAGCTGTTTTTAAAAGCCACAGAAGCAGGAGCAGAAGATTTTGATAGGGAAGATGAAATGTATCTCATCACCACCGATCCTACTGCCTTATATAGTGTTAAAGAAGCTTTAAATCAAGCGAATATTGCATGCGAGGAAGTTAGCTTAGAAATGATCCCTAAGTCTTTCATAGAATGTAATGAAGAGTGTGCCAAAGCTAACTTGGCATTAATAGAATGGTTAGAAGCGCTTGATGACGTAGATGCTGTTTATCACAACATGAACTTCTCAGAATAATTAATGTATAGAAAGAATTTCCAGCTTAACTTTTTTATCTTTCCCCGCAAAACTTAAAAAGTCTTAAAGCTTTTTTTCTTTGTTTCGATCTTAAAAATTGCCTCGCATGTGGAGGAGTTTATGAAAGCCCTAAATTCCCCTCATCCCCCCAATTTTTTCTTAAGCTTAGTCCACCACAGTAGATAAATTTTATTTTTCTATTTAAGGCGATTTTCAAGAAATGCTTAAGCTTTTGGATGTTTTTTTTCTCTAACACTTAAACTTCTTTAGCTAGATTCAAACGCAAAGGCAGAGTGCTTGGCATCGATTATTAATTTTCTTAATAATACGCTTTTGAGCTACTCCTTATGTACTCCTATACTTCATAAAATCCCTTTCGTTAAGCAGAGAGACATCTTTTAGAGGGGTGGGTATGTAGACTAAGTTTTTTAAAAGCGTATAACAGGTCCATAAAGGCTAAACAGTAAATTTGAAAGCGGGCCTCTTTAGCTCTTTTCTTTTATTTCACCCTATTTAATCTAGCTTTTAAGAGAACTGTTTATAAATCTTTAAATAAAACTTTCTGAGAATATTTAATAGTTTGTTAACCGCTAGCCATTTAGCCTATCTATTTAGTAAATACCAAAGAATTAATCATTAAAGCGTAATTTGCTTTTTGCTTGTGTAAAATATATTTTTGAATATATAGATGAATTTATTGGGCTTGTAATATAGGAGGCATCTATGACGAGTGTATTAAACTCTAAAATAGTAAATATGTTAGAAAACCCGCGGTTTGCAGAAAACCAAAAAGGCAATTTAAATGGGCGCAAAATGCTCCCTTTGCCTTACTATCTACTTAAGAGTGGAGCTGTTATCGGGGGAGTGGCTACAGTAGCTTGTGGCGTAGCTGCCATTGGTTTTTCAACCTTGCCTATGCTGGTAGCTGCATTGGCTTGTGGATTAGTATGTTTGAGCAGCGCGGTAGGCTCTTTTTATATTGAGCGTCTTAGCCACCCTAACAACTCTCATTCTCTTAATTCTCAGCTTCCGGAAAGGATTCATAACCCTAATAAAATTGATGAATACCTTAAAAATGCTAATGAAAATCTTCTTAAGGCGGAGAGCAGTGTAGAAAAGCATACGAGTGAAATAAATGTTCTACATGCGCAACTGCGGCTAAAAGAAGCAGAAATAGAAGATAGAAACAAAATGATTAAGAGTTATCTAAAGATTTTAGAAGAGGGCCGAAAAAATGTTGAAAAAGATTTACAAACTATTGTTCTCTTTTTAAAAGATAGAGGTGAAAATGAGGCGCAAGTACAACAAGTGCTTTCTCTCCTTAACCATATGCGTTCTCTCGCTAGGCGGCAAGAAAAAGAAGAGGAATCCGCAGATTGTGATCGCCTCTTAAAAGACTATCTTAATTTGAATGAGCGCTTGCTCTCTACTCTATCTATTCTTCCTCACTGTTTTGATAAGTATAGAGTCCAGATGAAAACGGAAAGCAATTTAGAAGGTGGGTCTGTTAAAGGCGTAATTAATGTAAAGGATAGCCGAGAACTAGAGATTCAAAATTTGAAAAGCGAGGTTAAAAGGCTGAAAGAAGAGCTAGAAAAACAGTACGCCCATTACCAACTTATTGATCAGATAATCGATCAGAAACAAGAGTTGGAAAAGACCAACCTATCTAAAAGCCAGGAATCGTCAAATCTGTCGCGCAGTTTTATAGTCGTCGAGCCTCATTTGTAGATCATCGAGTGGCCATGAAATTCAGAAGAGTTTTGGAGAATAATGCCAAAGCTCTTTTAATTTTTGCTCTCTAAAATTTAAAAAATCTAGTAAGGTTTATCTCTTACCTTCTATAGAAGGCTGGGAAATGCAATGCTTGAAACAGAGAGGTCTACCTGGCTAAACCTAGGTTTGTCTGATTGAGTAGAGGAAAGGTTATTAGGAGACTTCTAGCAGTGTGGAGGCTAAGTAAATTCCATTCTTTATGCTAAGTAGACTTTTCCTTGTAGGATAACATAAAACCGGCTAGATTAATTGCTTTCATTAATAAAATGGAAGTATCAAATGTCTCAAGCTAAAGTCCAAAGCGCTATTACTCCTACGCGCGAACAAGATTATGCCGAATGGTTTCAGCAGGTAGTTAAAGCAGCTGATATGGCCGAGAACTCTCCTGTCAGGGGGTGCATGGTGATCAAGCCTTGGGGCTATGCAATTTGGGAGAATATCCAACGCCAACTTGACGAACGCATTAAAAAAAGCGGGCATGAAAATGCTTATTTTCCTCTCTTTATCCCCTTAAGCTATTTGGAAAAAGAAGCTGAGCATGTAGAAGGATTTGCTAAAGAATGTGCCGTTATTACCCATCATCGTTTAGAAGAAAAAAATGGCCGTTTAGTTCCTACGGGAGAATTAGAAGAACCGCTTATTGTTCGTCCTACTTCCGAGACAATTATCGGAGAGTCTTTTTCACGTTGGGTAGAATCTTATAGGGATCTACCTTTGCTAATTAACCAATGGGCGAACGTGGTACGTTGGGAAATGCGCCCTCGCATATTTTTGCGCACTACCGAATTTTTATGGCAAGAAGGACATACTGTACATTCTACTGCCCAAGAGGCCTTAGATGAAACCCTGCGAATGCTAGAAATGTATAGAGAATTTGTAGAAGATGTTCTAGCTCTTCCGGTTATCATAGGGGAAAAATCTCCCGGTGAGCGGTTTCCTGGAGCGGTAAGCACCTACACGCTTGAAATGATGATGCAGGATCGTAAAGCATTACAAGGGGGAACTTCGCATTATTTAGGACAAAATTTTGCTAAAGCTTCTAATATACGCTTTAGCAACAAAGCAGGGCAGGTAGAGTATGGGTTTACAACTTCATGGGGAATTACTACTCGTCTGATTGGTGGTATGATTATGTGCCATGGCGATGATGATGGCTTAAGAATGCCTCCGCGGGTAGCAGCAAAGCAAATTGTAATCATTCCGGTCGTCCCGAAGCCCGAGATGGAAGATGAAGTTTGGGCCTATGCGGAAAAGATCGCGCACAGCTTGCAAGAAGTTCAATATGCGGGCAGACCTCTCAGCGTGTGGATTGATAAACGCGACAAACGGGGCGGAGAAAAAAGTTGGGAGTGGATTAAAAAAGGAGTGCCTTTGCGCATTGAGGTAGGACCACGCGATATAGAAAAACAATCGGCAATTGTTTATAGAAGAGATAAACCTCATAAAGAAAAACTTTCCATGCAAATAGATCAGATTCCTACTGAAAGTTTAAGGTTATTAGACGAGATTCAATCGACCCTTTATCAGCAAGCTAAAGAATTCCGAGATGGAAATATTCGCCGCGATATCCATACTTTTCAGGAGATGAAAAGCTTTTTTACTCCCTCCAACATGGATAAACCCGAAATTCATGGTGGATTTGTTCTTGCCAAATGGTGTGGAGAAGAGGGAACAGAAAAAATGCTTGATGAATTGAAAGTTTCTATCCGCTGCCTGCCCATGCATCAAAGCGGGACGCAAGGTAAATGCATTTTGACGGGTAAACCTGCTACCTTAGATGCTATATTTGCCAAATCTTATTAATCCTAGCTTTATTACCTAGGATTCTAAGGTTTAATTTCTTACTTTTAAAGTTTTTCTTAAAGGGCTTTAAGCTATTAAATTTTTTATAAAAAGAAATTTACCGAATGTAATAAAAGCTTCTATAGCCCTTTGAGTAGGCTGAAAAATGGGGAGATGGGGGGAATAGAAGGAGTCCTAAAGCTTTTAACTTACAGCAATAGAAAATGAGAGCTTGCTATCGGACATATAGCCAATGGCGAGCTACATTTAAAGAGGAAAAGATTTGCTTAGATTGTAGCGGATTGCGGATATTGTTAAGCTCTGTTTCTAATTTGTCGTCCATCTGTTTTTTTTGTTGTTGAAGCTCCTGCCAATTGCTATCCGTGAAATTTTCTTTTTGAGAAATAAAGGTGGTCAATTGCTCTGGAGAAATTTCTAGTTCTTCTAAAAAGGCATGCGTATCTTCATCTAGCTTTTCTAAACGAATAGCCAGCTCTCGCATTTTCCTTTCATTTATATTTAGTTTTTCTTCTAAAATGTCGGGAGAAAACATAAATAACCTCTTTAAATGAGCGATAACTAACAGCCTATCATCAAATTAAATAAAATTCAATTATTAATTAGTATTTACTGCTTTTTTAAGGATGGACCATGCTAAATCTAATTTACTTTTTTCCTGTTGGTGGAGCTGTAATAGGGATAGTGAGCGTGCTTATGACTTGCTTTTTGCTAAGAAGAAGGCTAAAGAGGAGCCAGCATGACTGGGTTACTCAATTAGATAAAACTTTCAATCAAATGGATTTATTGCCTAATGCGCAGGAGCTTTTGGAAGACAATTTACAGGAGATTATAGAAGATTTAAAAAATCAGATTCCTATGGGTGCTATGCTTTTTACTAAGGCAGTATCAGGAAAAATTCAAGCTTTAGTCAAAGAGAATATTTTAAAAAGAATGCCTGCTTTAAAAGAAAAAGCCTTAGTATGCCTGTCTTCTAAAATAAAAGTGGAAAAATTGCTTTTACCTTTAATCCGCTCAGAGCTTTATACTCTATTATTTTATGGAGCGCTAATGGGATTTTTAGTAGGGCTACTCACCCTTATGTTGATTTTTTAAAAAAGACAATCCAATAGAAGCACTAAGAATAATGAAAATTACACTTAAGGTCACCCCAATAGGAAAATGTAAAAAACCTGAAAGCAGCATTTTTAATCCAATAAATATCAAAATAATAGCTAAGCCATAATGAAGATAATGAAAAAGGCGTAGCATGTTGGCTAGCGCAAAATAAAGGGAGCGCAGTCCTAAAACAGCAAAAATGTTAGAAGAGTAAATAATCATTGCATCCTGAGTAATACCCATAATGGCCGGGATGGAATCTATAGCGAAGACAACATCCGTTGTCTCGATAGCTAAAAGTACAAGAAAAAGAGGGGTAGCGAAAAGTTTTTTTTCTTTTCTTACAAAGAAATTATCGCCTTCATAGCCTTCTGTCAAAGGAAAATAGCGCTTAAAAATTTTAATAATTAGATTGTTTTCAGGAGAGTTGCCAGCAGTAGAAGTTTTCCCTAGCTTAACACCTGTAAAAATAAGGAATGCGCCAAATAAATAGATTACCCATGAAAAAGTCTGGATTAGAGCTATCCCGCAAAGGATAAAGAAGGCCCTCATAACGATAGCTCCCCAAATGCCCCATAAAAGAGCTTTATGAGTGTAGCGCTCGGGAACTTTAAAGTAAGAAAAGATGATAAGAAAAACAAATAGATTGTCTATACTCAAAGAATATTCAATAAGATAGCCTGTTAAAAAGCTTAAGGCATCTTCAAGCCCTCTTGTCCAGTAGATCCCTAAATTGAATGCTAAGGCAAGGCCAATCCAAAAACTTGTAGCGACGAGGGCTGTCTTTATGGAGGGTGTTTTTTCTTTAGCGTGAAAGAATTTAAAATCCAGCCAAATAAATATTATAATGGCAAGATTGAAAAGAAGCCAAAAACTGATCGTGTTTTCAAACATAGCGTTTATACTCTGAGCTTTCATAATCATCTATATTCTCGAATGAGCGGAACTTTTACTCAACCGACTCTCATTTTCCTGCGCTGTTATTTTTTCCCAGTTATTTGATTTTTAGCTTTAAGAATAAAAACAGCGGAAATTTGCTTTATCTTTTGATTTTTTAAGAAAATTTAGCTTTAGCAGAAAACCCCATCTTTTTTCAAGCTATCCCAAGAATTTTCTTTTTAAACTCTTTTAAAGAAGAAATAAAGTTTTTTATGCTCTTTGCTTGTTTTTTTATAGAGACCCTCTTCTGTTCGATAGAGCTTAACCCATTTTCTCTAGGAGAAAGCTTTCCTTTATTCTATTTAAAAGAACAAACCGCTTTCTAAGATAGCTTGCTGCTAGGCCTATTCTATATTGAAACAGAATCTCTCATTCTATATCCTAGAAGGCAATTATTAGTTAAAGTAAAGGTTGGAGTATGCAATTAAAAAAGATAAAACTTTTCGGATTTAAGTCATTTGCAGAAAGCACTACTCTTGAATTTAACGAAGGGATTACAGCTATTGTAGGCCCCAATGGTTGTGGAAAATCTAACATTGCCGACGCTTTTCGATGGGTATTGGGTGAGCAATCTGCTAAGTCGATGCGTGGCCATAAGATGAATGATGTTATTTTTGCTGGTACCTCTACACGTAAAGCTCTTAATTTTGCCGAAGTGGCTATAGTATTGGATAACACTGATAAAACTTTACCCATTGAATATACCGAAGTAGCTGTTATGCGACGCCTTCATCGCAGCGGGGAATCTGAGTACTTTATCAATGGCCATCAAGTACGCCTTAAAGACATACATAGTCTTTTGCTTGATTCAGGTATGGGTAAAGATGCTTATTCTATCTTTGAGCAAGGGAAAATTGATCAGGTTATTAACTATACTCCTTTAGAAAGGCGCTACATTTTTGAAGAAGCTTCAGGAATTCTTCGTTTTTTGCAACGTAAACGCGAAGCTTTGCGCAAGTTAGAGCAATCAGATCAGAACCTGATGCGAGTTAAGGATATTCATTTAGAAGTTGAAAAGCAAATCATTGTTTTAGAGCAGCAAGCTGAAAAAGCGCGCCTTTTTAAAGAGCATAAGCAACAATTAGAAATCTTGGAAAAAGGCATTTTTGTTATTAAATATGAAAACTTACAACATAGATGCCAAGAGATATTTAAAAAAGAAGAAAAGCAGAGGTTATTGCATGCAGAAATGCTAATGACGATAGAAGAGATGAAAAAAGAATTACAAGCAGCCAAAGCTATTCAAGAAGAGAGCGAATTGGATCTACGTAAGCAGCAAGAAAAGCTTTATCAAACTCAGAGTGAAAAAGAGATCAAGAGACGTGAAAAGCTTTCCTATCAAGAGCGTTTAAAAGAAACGGTTACAAAAGAGAAGCGCTGGCAGCACGAACTGGAAAATATGTTAGAAAAACGGCAGATGCGGCTAGCTGAAAAAGTTAACATACAGAAGCAGCAGCAAGAGAGGGAAGAGTGCTTGCAACAGATGTTAACAGCTTCGCAAGAGCAACGCGATAAAGTTAAAAGTATGGAAAACGAGTTATCTGCCGTGCGCGAGCAATATCAGCAGGCTCAGCATAAGCTGATAAAATTTGTACAAGCCGAAAGTGAGATAGAAAGTAATCTTAAGCAAAACAATGTACGATTAGAGAATCATCAAGAACGCCGAGAATATTTACTAAACCGTCAAGAACGCTTAAACGAGTTAATTAAAGAGTTGCAATTTCAAGTTATCGAGAAGAAGAAAATTGTGGAAGAAGTGGTTGAAATTGTAGATAGCCAAAGAGAAATTTTGAATGAGCAAGAGCAGCAGATCCAGTTATTGAGCTCTGAAATCAATGGCCTCCAATCTAATTACATAAACTTTCAAAGTGAGCTAGCTGAAGATAAAGCACGCCAGAATGTTCTTTTAAGATTGCGCGAGGATAAAGAAGGCTTTACGGCTAGCAGTAAACGCCTTTTGCAAGAATCATCCAATGTTAAAAGCCCTTTATACAATAAGATTTATGGCTTATATGAATATCTAACTCCCCAAGAGGGAGCTGAAAAGGCTTTAGCCCAGATCATGAAGCCTTATGCGCAGACTTTAGTGGTCCATACACCTCAGCATCTTAAAGAGGTAATGGAATATGCAGCCGCAAATAAGCTAAAAGACTTTTCTTTAATCTGCCTTGATCGCCTGACCGCATCGCCCCTCGAGCTATCCCCTCCCTCTTCTAAAGCTAAAGAGTTAGCCCATCTTGTTGCGTCTCCGGTAGGCTTAAAGCAACTTTTGAAGGACTGTTTTATAGTTGAAACATTCGAGCAGGCTGAAGAGCTTTCTGAAAATTTCCCTGGAGCTAGCATTTGGATAATAGACGGTTCTTATATCGATAGGCATCGTGTCTTTTTCTCGCTTTCTCAAGGGGAAAATAATGTTTTTCTACGTGAAGCTGAACTTAAAGTTTTACATAAAAGCGTAGAGGAAAAAGAGCTGCAAATAGATGATCTTCAGGCGAGATTGAAAAAATTAAAAGAAAGGCAAACCCAACTTCAATTAGAAAGAAATGAGCTGGATAAAGGTATTCGCCGAGAGGAAATGAAGCTGGTAGAAGTAAACTTTGCTTTACAACGAACGCAAGCAGATCTAGAAAAAGCGTTAAATGAAGTTAAGCAGCTTGAAGCTGAAAATAAAGCTCTTGAGCTAGTTAGCGAGCAAATCTTAAGCCTTCTTAGCGAACTTCAGTTAAAATATCATGATGCCAAAGCAATCTTAGAAATTGAGCAAAAATTAGCGACCTCCCTTCAGGATGAAGTGGAGAAAAGATTACATCTTCTAAAAAGCGCCCGTCATGAGATGCAAGAAAAAGAAGCTATTCTCCAGGAGATAGCCGAAGAAAATCGCAAGCTTGTACATGCCTTAAATGTATTAGAGGTCAAGGATGTGGAGAGTCAGCAACATGAAGAGCATTTGTTAGAAGAGATTGAAAATGGACAGCAAGTAAAAATTCAGCTCAAGCAAAGTGTACAAGAATTTGATTCCATGTTAGAGAAAACGGAAGGAAATTTGAAAGAATTGGTAAACTTGCTTGCAGAAAAAGAGCAAATAGCTGCAGAAAAAAAATTAACTCTTGCTGGAATGGATGAGCAATTATCTCGGCATTACCATGAGCTAAAACAGCTAGAAAATGAGCTCCATCAAACGGCCATCCAGTTAGCTCATATAGAATCTTCCCGCCAATCACTAGAGAATGAGCTGCAGCAGCGTTATCAAATAACCATTCATGAAGTTAAAGCTTTAAATCTTCCTTTAGAAAAAAGTATGGAGCAAGGAGAGAAGAAAATTCGTGCTTTACGCCAAACGATTGAGTCTGCAGGTGATATCAACATGACATCTATTCATGAATTTGATCAACATAAAGCTCGTTATGAATTTTTGAATCAACAGATTGATGATTTGAACGGATCTAAACAAGAGCTTATACAAATCATTGCTCACTTGGAAGGAGAAAGTAGAAAGATTTTTAAGGAAACTTTTGAGTTGATTTGCCATAACTTTAAGAAAAACTTTAAAATTTTATTTAATGGAGGGGAAGCTGATCTTCAATTTACAGAAACAGAAGATATTCTCGAAGCGGGTATAGAAATTATTGCGCAGCCCCCCGGTAAGCAGATGCGTTCGATTAACTTGTTGTCTGGAGGTGAGAAATGCCTAACAGCCCTAGCTTTATTATTTGCTATCTTTGAAGTTAAGCCTGCGCCTTTTTGCATTTTAGATGAAATTGATGCTCCCTTAGATGATACAAATGTGGAAAGATTTGTCAATGTAGTAAAACATTTCTTAGAAAAATGCCAATTTATCATCATTACCCATAATAAAATTACAATGTCGATTGCCGATGTGCTCTTTGGTGTCTCGATGCAAGAACGCGGAATATCTAAACTTCTCTCCCTCGAATTTTCCAACCACTCTGTCTCTGCCTCAACTTTATAGAAAAGATGGTGAGAAAAAGAATAATAATTCAAATTTCTTAAAAGAGAGAGGTTTTTTAAATAAAAATGTTAATTTTATTAAAAAATTTAATAAAAGAAAATTTGTTTTTCTCTTTTTATAATAATACGCTTTTGAACTACTCCTTATCTATCCCCCTACTATATAAAATCCCTTTCGCTAAGCAGAAAGACATCTCGCGGATGGTTGAATATGTAGATTAAGTTTTTTAAAGCGTATAAGTATTTATCCCTTTAGTAATTCCCTTGGCTTGTCTCAAGCGAACAAAAAGCTTACACGAAGCTATCTCTTAGTAAGAAAGAAAAAATTCCCCTCTAGTTGCTCTTAAGTAGATATCTATAAATAGTAAGCGGTCACGGGATATAAAAGGGAGAGGCAAAATCTTTTTATTTTATAAAGGCTTTGTATGCTAATAGCCAATAAACTTTTAGCTTAGGGATGTCTTTGCTTTCGATCTGGTTCAAATGGCTAAACTCCCGGCATTGTTTACAATAAATTTTTTCCTCTCCTGGTTATTAAAGAGGATTTTTTAGGAAGAGATTTCGCACTTAAGCGATGACTTTAGCTTTTTGTAAGTTTATTCGCTTGTAGCTAGGGCAATAATTATTGGATCATTTTGAAGCTCTTGGCTAGCATACTGAACGGCTGAAGCATCTTGTTGAACAGCGGTAAGTACCACCTCTCTATCGTTTTGAAGTTCTTGGCTAGCATACTTAAGCGCCAGACCATTTTGCTGTACAGCGGTAAGCACCACCTCTCTATCGTTTTGAAGTTCTTGGCTAGCATACTTAAATGCCAGCCCATTTTGTTGTACAGCGGCAAGAACAAGTTCTTTATTATTGCAAAGCTTGGGGGCAGCATACTTAAGGATCAAACCATCTTTCCGAACCTTTGCATAAAACACTCGATAATATACTTCCTCAAACATGTTGTTAGAGTTCATCGGTGCCTCGTTAGTATACTCAAGATCCGAACCGTTTTGCTCCTCAGTGGTAGGATCTATTTTTATATCGTTATCAAGCGGTAGATTGGCAGGGGCAGATGTGCCATCATCATGCTTGATTGGTTCTATCCCAGCGTTTTTATTGTAATTTTTTCTATGAGCAAAATCATAAATCCCAACTATTATATTTCCTAATACAGGGAGCAACAAGATTATACAGCGACTAAAGCTTTTTAGGCTAAGATGGCTATAGTAAGAGCTTTTAGGCATACTCTCTTTTTGCTTGATAGGTAAAATAACAGCTTTTTGAAAGATATAGACTAAATTAGTTACAGTGCTAACAAAAGGCAAGTAGTCGCTCTTATTAACGATGAATCGGCAGGTATTAGATAAAAAATTTGTTCGCATGGTAATCCTTTATTTATCAAATCTTATAAATTACAATTTAAAAATAATCCTATTTAAAATCAATAAAGTAGTTTAAGATATAAGCAGTTTAACTTACATGAAAATTATATAAAATTGTTTTTCTGAGCCTATCCCGATAATCGACCTATCCAGAACATTATAGGACTAAAATTTAACAATCCTTTCCAAGATTTTTCTAAACTTCCGTTGTTGCCAAGATATTGCTCTTTCAACTTGCCATCTCCATTTCTTAAGCTGGCAGACAACTACCTCAGCTTTCTTGATAGCCCCCATTCTGCGCCTAGGTATAAATGGGTATATCTTTCTTATTAGCAACTTATCTCTAAGTTCCTCAGAGTCGTAGCCTTTATCAGCTTTTAAAATAGGTATGATTGGATGGAATTCATAGAGTCTTTGCAGCTTACCTTGATGCGGATCAATCAGCTTTTCCACCTGTTTCCTTTCATCTCCTTTAGCACTGGTTACTTCAATGCTTAATGGACTGCCATTGCCGTCTACCAGAAGATGGGTAGTCATGCCTTTACCCTTGTAACCATAGCCTATTAGCTCATCGCCTCCCTTTCTCCCTAAAAAAAAACCATCAATGGCTAGTTTTTCCCAATTAATCATTCCCGTCACATCTGCGCATTCCTTTAAGGCCGATAGCAAGCTATCTAAAGTTCCATCTTCTTGCCATTTACCTAGTCACCGATGAGTAGCAGATCTTGATCCCCAATTCGGTCTTTTAGGAAGATCATACCAACGCGAACCGGTAATCAAAATTCAAAATAAACTATTACAAATCTTTCTCCAGGGAGTATGCGGCTTTCCCCTTAAATTTTTTGGAGGATTCGGCGGCAAAAGCGATTGTAAGATTTTCTATTGAGTATCTGTAAGTCCTTCAAATCTTCCTGGCATACGTCTTCTCCTTTCTAAAAAAGAAAAGCTTGCATCATAAATTTATATTTTTCAATATTATCGGGATAGTTTCAGAGACTTAAATTTTTCAAATCTCATCAATAAATAAACGCTATTGTCTTAAAGCGTGATTAGCAAACTATTAAGCTAACAGCTTTCCCCTGGCAAACTAGAAAGTCTTTATAGCCAACGTCCAAACTTTTTTATAAACCAAACTTTTACTAGCTGGGTTAAAAGGCAATATCCTAATAAAATGATTAATAGCCAAGGAAAATAGCTCCAGGGCAAAGGTGCCAACCCAATATTTGCTCCAATAAATGAATAAGGAAGGTAAATTCCTATAGCTATAATTACCCCTGTTGTTAATGCAAGCGGCCATGCGGCAATACTCTGAATAAAAGGAATCTTAGGAGTTCGAATCATGTGCACGATTAATGTCTGGGAAAGTAATCCTTCTATAAACCAGCCCGTTTGGAATATAGATTGTTTCTCAGGCGCATTGGCAGCAAAAATGAACCACATAACGGCAAAAGTTATATAGTCAAAAATTGAGCTTATAGGCCCTACCATCATCATGAATTTAGCTATACCTCTAGTTTCCCAACGTTGAGGATGGGCTAGAAACTCTTGATCCACATGGTCCCACGGTATGGTTGCTTGTGAAATCTCATACAGAAGATTTTGAATTAGTAATTGAATAGGTAACATGGGTAGGAAAGGAAATAAAGCACTAGCTCCTAGAATGCTAAATACATTTCCAAAATTTGCGCTTAGAGCCATTTTTAGGTATTTGAGAATATTACCGAAAGTCTTACGTCCTTCAACCACCCCAGCGTTTAAAAAAAGTAAACTTTTTTCTAGCATGATGATATCAGCTGATTCTTTAGCAATATCGACAGCTGTATCAACAGAAATCCCTACATCAGCTTCACAAAGGGCAGGAGCATCATTAATTCCATCTCCTAAATATCCTACTGTATGGCCATTAGATTTTAATGAGGTAATTACTCTAGATTTTTGAAGAGGCGTTAATTTAGTAAAGATCGTGGTGTGGTCCACTACATTTGAAAGTTCTTTATCGCTCATTTTTTCAAGTTCATGGCCGGTAAGAGCATTTTCAACTTTAAGATTAACCCATTGACAAATTCGATGGGTGACCCACTCATTATCTCCAGTTAAAATTTTAACCTGAACATTTTGGCGACGTAATTGAGTGATGGCTTCTGCCGCTGTGGATTTAGGAGGATCAAGAAAAGTTAATAAGCCGAGGAGCACCATCTCCTTTTCATCCTTTTCCGTATATTCCTTGCTTTCGGTACACTCTACACATTTGTAAGCCACAGCTAAAATACGCATACCCTCTTGATAAAGTTCCTTCGCTAAGCTATTTATTTTATCTTTGAGAGAAAGAGACAAAGAAAGAGTAGAGCCTCTTATTTTGACCCCTCTACATAGGCTTAAGATTTCTTCAAAAGCTCCTTTGCAGATTAAAAGATGTTTCTGGGCATTATTCTCCAGGATAACAGACATTCTTTTACGCACGAAATCAAAAGGAATTTCATCTATTTTTCTATAAATGTTTTGTATATCTAAAGTTTTTTCTATTTCACTATGTTCTAAAATAGCTTTGTCCAGAAGATTCTTTAGGCCGGTTTGATAAAAACTGTTTAAATAACCAAAGAGCAACACTTCTTGATTATCATTTCCCTCGATATCTAAATGCCTTTCTAGAATGACTTTATCTTGAGTAAGTGTGCCAGTTTTATCTGTACAAAGGATATTCATAGCTCCAAAATTTTGGATGGCATTTAACTGCTTGACGATTACCTGCTGATGAGACATGCTTACAGCGCCTTTAGCAAGATTAACAGTGACAATCATAGGAAGCATTTCAGGTGTTAGACCTACGGCTACTGATAACGCAAAAAGTAAGGACTCCAGCCAATCTCCTTTAATAAATCCATTCAACAAAAAAACTATGGGGACTGCTATGCACATTAGCTGGATGAGCAGCCAACTGACCTTACTAATTTCTCTATCAAAAGCGGTTAGGGGACGATAGTGGGTGATGCTTTTTGCCATTCCACCAAGATAGGTATGATCTCCCGTTGTTAGGACAACTGCTAGGGCAGTTCCATTGAAAACATGAGTGCCCATGAAGCAAACATGGGGCATTTCCCATAAATTTACTGGATTCCTAGCAGGATGAGAAATAGCTTCTTTTTCGGCGGGTAAAGATTCTCCTGATAGAGCTGATTGACTCACATATAATTCTTTGGCAGAGAGTAACCTCACATCTGCGGGTACCATATCTCCCGCTGATAGATGGATAATATCTCCGGGTACTAAAAGCTTAATATCTATCTCTTGCTGTTGCGGTTCATCATTAGAGCCTTGGCGCCGCAGCACTGTCGCTTGGGTACTTACCATGGCCTTAAGCCTCTCTGCTGTCTTTTTCGATTGCCACTCTTGGAAAAATCTTATCATCACGCTGATAGCTACCATCACAGAAATAATAATGGCGGCGTCTATATTATTTAAAAATAAAGAAATACCTGCCAGCAATACTAACAAAGCGATAAAAGGATTAATAAAATTTTTTAGCAGTAAAAAGTAGCTATTAGCTTGCTTATCGCCTTTAATTTCATTTAGGCCATATTTCTCAAGCCTAGCTTCCGCGTCAGGTGTGGTTAATCCCTTAAGAGTTGTATTTAATTTTAGCAAGGCTTCTGTAGAAGATATGTTTAAAAAGGGGGTTAAAAGAGAAAAAGTTTGCCTACTCTCTTCAGGGAGGATAGGGGAACGTAAAAAGAATTTGGAAGCTAGAGGAAAAGAAACTTTACTGCTAAAAAATTTTCTCATCTAGGGCCCCTATTATTAAAGAAAGCTGAAGTTTTTAAGTAAAATAGAGGAACTTGCAGGTACTTAAGCGGGCCAGACTGCTTATCTAAAAAATTCAAAAAGCGTGTCTAATTTTTAGTTAAACTCTCTTGCTAGCCTTATTGCAAAAAATGTTTTTTAATCTTAGGAAACAATATTAAGACTTAGAAACCATCTTCCATTCTAACCATTGGTAGCTTATTAGGTAAACTTTAAGCCTTTTTAGCTTCTAGGTGAATGGCGGCGAATAAGAGCTAGGATAACTTCGGTTTTAGGTTCAATTTCTTTTAAATTTATTTGAGCAATTTTTTGAGGAGTTAAAGAGAAAGCTGATCGCATATCCAATAGATCTCTTTTTAAACAGTCTATAATTTGTGCTGGCATAAAGAACTCTAAAGTTTTTATAGGCCTAGATGTGTAATCGGCCCCTAAAATTCCTTTTAACATCTCTGGAGTTATGCTCTCTTTTTTAAAATCAATCGCTTGGATTTGCTCACGGCTAAGATAATTAAGTAAGGAAAGTGGGATAATCGGCAATAAATATAAAAGGCTACTTTTCGCAAGGTTTTGCAGACTCTTATCTTTTACAATAAGGGTATGCATAAAAACATTGATAGCAGCCTTACTAGCAGGAGAAAGCGTAAGAAGCTCAATCTTGGTGAAATCTATCTGCTTAATTTTTTCTGCAGAAAGTAGACGTGCAGCTTTAGGGCTGAGCAAATCTCTTCGTAGGCAGTCGATGATTTGCTGGGGTTCAAAAAACTCTAGGGTGTTTTTTCTTTTATTTGGTAGAAGTTCTCCTAAGATTCCATCCACCATAGCTTGTGTGATGTTTTTTTCTTTAAAATCAATCCGCTGGACCTGTTGCTGAGTCAAATAATTAAGATAAATGGGGTTTAAAAAAGGCAATAAGTATAAAAAGCTGGATTCTTGGAGGCTTTTTAAACTAGAGTCTTGCCTAGTGAGACTACCTACAATTGTATTAAGGCATTCAAAAATAAGGGGATCCTGCTTAGGTTGATATAAATCCAATTGCGTAAAATCTAAGAGTTCTACTTGCTTTCCTAAGATAGAGCTTAAAGCTGCAGAATTGAATAGATTTCTTTGTAAACAGTTGATAATTTGCTGAGTTGTAAAAAAATGAAGGTGGCTTGGTAAATTTATTTGCTGCCATCCCTTCCATCCTATTATCCCGCTGACCATCTCCTGTGTAATTTTCTCATTTTTAAAGTCTATCGCTTGAATTTGCTCGGGTGTTAAATAATAAAGATAAACAGGGTTGAGGAAAGGCAATAAGTATAAAAGGCTAGCCTGCTGAAGGCTTTGTAAGTTCTTATCTTTCTTGATAATTGTATCGATGATCGTATTGAGGATCATTTGATTATGCTCTTGCTCATCGAGATTCACTTGCGTAAAGTCTATATTTCTCACTTGCGCAGAAGAGATTAGCCTACTAATTTTTCCATCAAATAAGCCCTTATTTAAGCCAACCAATATAGCGTTAGCAGATAAAGTTTTAATTCTTCTTTCATTTTTGTAAATAAGTCTAAACTGCTTAGCACTTAAAAGATCGATATGAAGGCCTAACTTTTGCTCTTCAGTTAAGCATTCAATTAAATTGCTTGATAAATGCTTTACCAAAAGCTCAAGAGAACTTATATTTACTTGGCGTAAATCTCTCAAAGTCAATTTTTTTAAAGTCTCAACGGAATTAATAGCTAGGCCAAGCTTTTGCTTTTTTAACATCGTGGCTTGCTGACCTAAAAACTTTGCCTGCCTGGTAGATAATTTGTTGATAGCGTCCATACTCATGCTAGACACTTCTTCTTCATCTAGCAGAAAAATTTTAAGAGCTGACTCCTCCCATGCAGCTTCGAGGTCTTTAATTTTCAGCTCCTTGAGCAAAGGATTTTTTGCTAATCGTTGAAAACGAGGTAGCAACTGAAAAGATTGATTAAGCTGATTAAACCTATCCTCAATACGCTTCTGAAAACTAAGCAAGCTCTCTTTTTGTAAGCCTGTAATTTGTCGCCTTTCATGTTCTTCTCTTTCGAGCCATGTATGCAACGGTTGCTTCATGACACTCTTTATCCGATTATGATAGTGATCATGCCTTTCTGTAAAAAGATTACCTGGCTGATTTAGCTGTGCCTCTTTTGGCTCTAAGGTAAGAATAGAGGGGATCACTTTTGTATTTAAGCTTTCAATTTCCTCAGCAGAAGGAAAAAAGAGTTGAAAAAGTAGAGATTGGCTTTGAGGTAAAAGAGCAGACTTAGGTGTTGAGGTACTTCTCTTAAGTAGAGTTTGTGGAGTAGATAGAGAGGGAAGCTTTTCCTTTTCTAAAGAGTAAGAGGTTTGAGAAGAAAAAGGGAGAAAAGGATTTATCTCCTCTTTTTTAGCTGAAGAAAGCTTTTGCCTAGGTAGAGTCTGGGAAGAAAATTTGTTACTGCCTATATTTTTGGTTTTCTCATCGGTTGAATTTAACCTGGTCAAAACTTTAATCTGCTTAGTTTCGATGCCGCTTATACATTCGTTCCAAAGCGTTCTTATACTTTTTGATATCAAGGCTAATCCGCCAGAAAAAATGGTAGCAGCCAAGGCTATTAAGCCCTTTTTTACTCGCCAAGCATAACTAGAATGGTAAATATTTTCAGTGTAGATGGTGTAAGATCTGCCCGCTGAATCTTTTCTTACAATGGACGGTGAGCCTTGATCCTTTAAGTCGAGTGTCACACCATCTAAATCCTCCATTTTCTCAGATTTTCTAGAGGGGGATGTTTTAAAAGCATTGGCAGGTGTCATAGTTTTTCTCACTAATTAAAGAAAATTGACTTTATTATATAAAGATAGGGCTTAAATAACCAGATAAAATGCAAACCATACCAACAAATTATTATAATTAAGGCCTTTTTAAGGGAAAGCCTTTAGTTAGTAGCTTAAATTAGGAGTCTATTTATTCCCTCTTCTAAAAGCTTATCACTCAACTTGTATACTTTCCTACTTGTAAATGGCTTAAAATTGGCCCTTTTCCTGCTCTATAGAAATAAGCGAAAATTATATGAAAAACAATGTAGGCGTGTTAAATAAACCGACTTTTATCCATTAAGAGGTATTTTTGCGGGCAAGTTAGAGGAAATAACTGCAATGGAATTCTTAATTTTTTTCTTGCATAAATTGCCATTCTGCTTTTTACCATGTCCTGAAAGGCGGGTCAATGGAATGAATCGTTATATGTTTTCTTTGGTATTTCTCTTACTAAAATAGCTTGTCTAACTATCTTCGTACTAAAAAAGTTCCAAGTTAGAGAAAATTCTCAATTACAATTTGCAAATGTACTAAAGAAAATGTAAAATTTCTTAAGAAATATAGGATGCTATAAGCTTGGTGAGCCTTGCAGTGGGGAGCTGGCTTGGGCTAAAGCAGGATATAAAGTAGCTCGGATATTATTGGACGGGCAAACAATTCGAGTGAAGCTCCTTTTAAATTAAACAGCTAAAAGTTTTGAAGAGCGATTAAACCCATTCAATAATCGGGATGGGTAAAGATTATAAGCTACTTTTTCTTTAGTTTGGGCATTATAAGGTCTCCTTAAACATACTCTGATCTACCTAGTTAGCGATTAAAGAATTAATAGATCATACTAAATAAAGAAGCTGCCTGACTATTATTTGGCATAATGTTTTTTAAATTAAGTCTAAATTCTGTTGCTATCTAAAATGGCTCTTCACTAGAAAGTAATCAGGTGGTTTTAATAAAATCTATAGATTTTATTAAAACTTCTGTTCCTTGCCTTACATGCTAGTTTCACATAGATGAAGGCTATTTGCAAGGATTTATTAATAATCGTTAGGTTATAAGAGATGCCCTTACGCTTTATAGCTCTCTATCGCTATTAATTCAGGCAAACAGGAACATTATATTTAAAAGGCTAATAAAAGGTTGTAAGCCATTTTTAATTAAAACTTAAGAGATAGCTAGGAGTCTATACATATGCCATAGCTAAGTTGCTAATGCCAGGGGTGGCGGCAATTGAGGCTTCACTTAATCTGTCTTTTTTTTAAGGTGTTTTTGAAAGCTTTAGCTCTAAACGGGAGAAATAAGAGATGAGATATATTATTGGAATTGATCTAGGAACGACAAATAGTTGCATTTCGTATGTGGATACTCAACATCCCAAAGCTTCCATTCAATCTTTTGCGGTACCTCAGCTTCTAGGGCCCAGTCATATAGGACTACGCCATACCTTGCCCTCTTTTGTATATTTTTCAGCTCCCCTGGAGTGGCAAGGAGCAGCTTTAGATTTGCCTTGGAAAAAAAATAACGATACATTTGTAGGCTCTTTTGCCCATTCACACGGAGCTAGGGTCCCTACGCGGCTTGTTCAGTCAGCTAAAAGCTGGCTAAGCTATTCAGCTACTAATAGAAATGATAAAACCCTTCCCCCTGAAGCTAGTGAAGCGGATCGAAAAATCAGCCCTTTGGAGGCCACAGCGCATTATCTGAACCATATTCGTTACGCTTGGAACTACCTTATAGCTAAATCAAATCCTGAGGCAGAGTTTGAACAACAAGAGATTGTTCTGACAGTTCCAGCTTCTTTTGATGAAGTGGCAAGGCGTTTAACTGTTGAGGCTGCTAAGATGGCAGGATTTATTCATTTAACCTTACTTGAAGAACCCCAAGCAGCTTTTTATAGTTGGATCTCTTTACATGAAAATCAATGGCAGCAACAGATGCGGGCAGGACAAACTATTCTTGTTTGTGATGTAGGGGGCGGCACGACGGATTTTAGTTTAATAGAAGTGCAGCAAGGAAAAAGCGAGCTAACTTTAAACCGTAGAGCTGTAGGCGATCACCTGTTATTAGGGGGTGATAATATGGATATTGCTCTTGCTCACTATCTTGAAGAAAGGTTATCTCATGAGTATGGAAAAAGAGATTTTCAGCTTGTTCAATGGCTGCAGTTGAAACATCAAGCTCGGGCTGCTAAGGAAGCTTTGCTAGAAAATGCGGCATCTGCTACCGACCATTTTACAGTCTTGTTACAAGGCTCAGGTTCTGCAGTAGTTAAAGGAAGCTTATCTATCCAGGTTAAATGCCAAGAAGTGGCCCATTTATTGTTGAATGGGTTTTTTGCACAATATTCTTTTGAAGAAGCTCTTCAATTACGCAGATCTACAGGATTTCGGATGGTAGGCCTTCCCTACGAAGAAGAGCCTTCTATCACCAAACATTTAGCTACGTTCTTAAAGCGCTCGCAGGTTCAAAAAGCTCCTGACTACATTCTTTTTAATGGGGGCTCTATGAAGCCTACTATTTTTCAGCAAGCTCTTATACACTCGTTGGAAAGATGGTACTCGGGTTCACAGACAAAAATCTTGGAAAGTGTAGGCCTTGACATAGCTGTAGCCCGAGGAGCCGCTTACTATGGAAAAGTACGTCGAGGCTATGGAGTAAGAATAGCTAGTGGAATACCCAAAACCTACTATCTAGGAATTGATGTTAAAAAATTCGAGGGTACAGTTTCAAACCAAGCTTTGACCCTTTTGCCGCGAGGCGCTGAAGAAGGGGCCAGTTATCAATGTGAACATACCTTTTCCTTGCGGCCCAATGTACCCGTCTCGTTTAGCTTATATACTTCTCAAGTTCGTTTAGATGACCAAAAAGGAGATATAATAGAGATCGATAACCAAGAACTGCAGGCCATGCCTGCCATTCATACCATCTTGCGTTTAGGAAAAAAGCAGCTTTCTGAAAGTATCCTAGATAATGTACCTGTAAAGCTTCATATAAAGCTGACAGCTATCGGAATATTAGAATTATGGTTGCAATCGCTAACAACCGGGCATTGCTGGCCTTTAGAATTTCAAGTACGGCAGGCATCAGGTCAAGAAAATAATGTTTCCTCTTTAGAGTCGCAACGCCAGGATGAAAGTTTTGATTCCTCCTATTTAAAGTCATCGCAGGAGTATCTTCGCGAAATATTTACAAGCTCAGGTAAAGCAGAAAAAATGATGGAAAAAATGGAGAATTATTTAGGTAGACCACGCCTAGACTGGCCTTTGAGCCTGTTGAGAGGATTGTTTGATACCTTGTTAAGCTTAGCAGATCAACGTAAAACTTCTGCGGATCTCGAACCGCGCTGGTGGAATATGATAGGTTTTTTTCTGCGGCCTGGCTTTGGCTATCCTTTGGATGATTTTCGCATCAAAGAATTATGGAAAATTATTTTAGGAGATTTTAAGTTAGCCAAGTCTTTTGAATGCTTCATTCAGCAGTGGATCTGTTATCGCCGCATAGCGGGGGGCTTAAATAGAGGACAGCAAATTCAGCTAGCTAATGATATTTTAGCCACCCTATTACTTAATAAGGCTTCTAAAATTATTCTTAAAAGTAAAAATGATATCTATTCTTATTCAGAAAAAATAAGAACTTTAGCTTCATTTGAATGGCTTGATCTGGCCTTAAAAAGAAAAATAGGAGTAGCTATTCTCACCCGCATTTGCGCTGGCGAAGCAGTGGCTGCAGATTATTGGGCTTTGGGCCGTATTGGAGCCCGTCATTTAATCTATGGATCTCTAGCTTATGTAGTCTCCAGCGAGGAGTGCTCTAAATGGATTGAGTCCTTACTTAAGCTTTCTCCTCACGATCAATTAGCTCATCTTCTAGGTCAATTAGCTAGGAAAACGGCTCATCGCGAAGTAGATCTTTCGCAAGCTACTCTAGATAATATTTTGAATGCTTTTTCTCTTCTTCCTCAGCATGAGCATTTGCAGAGAATGTTGACCCAACCTGCTACTTTAACCCTACAAGAGCAAGAGCAGGTTTTTGGTGAGAAATTACCTGCCGGCTTAATTTTAGAAAGGTGAAAATAGATATAAAATATATTATAAAGAGAAAAGCTGTGCGAGTATAAAGCTTAGAGAAGCTAAATATTTATATTGTGATGGTGAGGCAAATTTTTAAAAAAGCGTGGGCGGGTGAGTAAGTGATAAATAGATTGTTTTAGATTAGGGGGCAGTCGGTAAGCTTGTAAAAAGCGTTTCTACTTCTGGAGAAGTTGATGAATAGCTGACAAGTTCATGGGCGCGTGATAAAGCCTTTAACATATGATGCTGAGGCTGCCGTTCATCAAAGACAAAAAGGTTTTCCTTACCTAGCGATTCAATAATCCCTGAGGCACAAAATACATCCCATAAAGGAGGCGTAATTCCACAAGTGATTAAGTGGCGCTCTGAATTTTTAAGATAATTATTCAACTGTTGCAAGGCAAGGCAGGAGGTGGCATCAATATCGCGCGCATTTTTTAGTTGTAAAATGATAACTTTAGTTTTGTTATCATCTTCTGTAATGGACTTCAATGTGGATTGAAACAAATCGGCTGCCCCAAAGAAAAGCTCTCCTTCTACTTTGATGAAACGTATGTTTTTTTCTTTATGAGCACGAGATCTATCGAGGTTAATAAGCTCACCTGCCTGGTCAAAATCATATTCGATTAGTTGTGGAATAGCGGCTTTTTTTAGATATAATGTAATCGAAATGATGATACCAATGTAGAAGGCAACATCTAGACTAAAGAATAGGCATGACAAGATGGTAGCCCACAAAACTAAGGCATCCGAATTAGTCGCTTTCATGCATACAAGGAATTGTTTAGGATTTACAAGATTGGCAGCGGTGATTAATAAAATGGCAGCAAAAGTTGTTAAAGGAATCTTCGTGATGAAAAAGACAAAAGCTCCTAGCAATAAGGCAACAATTAATGAGTTCATAATACTAGCGAAGCGTGTTTTGGCTCCCAAGGTAGCATTAAGGTTACTGCGTGAAGCACTGCCTGAGATAGGCATGGCTCCAATAAAAGAGGCTAGTAGGTTACCCATCCCCATTCCAAAAATCTCTTGATTGATTGAGAAGGCGTGGCCTGTCCCTGCAGCGATTGATTTGGCAGCCGAAGTAGTTTCCATGATACTTAAGAGCGCAATAGCAAAAGAGACAGGCAGCAATTCATTCATAATCCCGGTATTAAAAAAGAATAGCTTAACATGAGGAATAGCGTTTTTTAATTCCCCCGTGTCTTCTACTAAAAGAATTTTATGCACAGATTGCTGGGCATCAAAGGCAAAGAAATGATCAATAAAATTGCCTATAGCAGGAATCTGTAGGAGATAAACGCTTACAGCAGCAAAGATCAAAGAGAGAAAAGCTGCAGGAATACGCTGATTGGTACGTCTTAAAAAAATAAGCAAGGTTAAGCTTGCCATTCCTATCAAAGTCGTAGGAATATGGATGCTACGCCATTGAGCTAAAAGATAGGCCCCTCGTTCATACAGTGAATGGACGCCGGGCATGAAGCTGAGGCCTAGCAGAACGTAAGATTGAGTAATTACCATTGCAAGGGCAGTGCCGACAATATATCCTATAATAACCGTATAGCTGACAAATTGGGTAAGCCTTCCTAATTTACATCCTGCTGCTACGATCTGTAGAAAACCGGTTAAAAAAGTTAACTGAGTTAAGATTTGCAGAGCAATAATGTCGCGGTCTACCCCCACCACTTCACGATAATGATGATAAAGAACTTCTGCTGTACCTGCTTGTACCAAAATAGCGATGGCGTTACTAGGGCCTACGACAAGTTGAGGTGAAGATCCTAATAGGCTCGCTAAGATAGAGGAATAGATGGCTGCAAAAAGGCCACTCGATAAAGGCAGGCCGGCAAGAAGAGCTGCTGCCATCGCTTGAGGCAAAGTAATCAAGGCCACGGTTAGAGCAGCGATTGCATCACTGCGGAAAGTGTTCCAAGAATAAGCTGAAATTTCCCTCTTTAAAAGAGAAAAGGAGATGTCATCTGAAAGGTAATTGGCGCCCATAAAAAGAAATTCGTTTTTACATAACCATACTAAATTAAATTTATAGAAAAGTCTATTTATTTTTAACGTTTAAAAATGTTATGATTTGCCAACTAAACATTAAAATCGATAAAGTTATGACCCATTTACCTAAACTAGCTATTGTAGGACGACCTAACGTAGGAAAATCCGCTCTTTTTAATCGTATCTGTAAAAAGAAGATCGCCATTGTTGATGAAGCTGAAGGAATTACACGCGATCGTTTGTATAGTAAAGCTGAATTTTTTGGTAGAGCTTTTGAAGTGATCGATACTGGCGGGATGGATTACCATTCGCAAGCAGATTTTAATGAGCATATTTTACGCCAAGCGGAAGTAGCAATTGAAGAAGCCGACACAATTGTAATGGTAGTAGACGCTCATTTGGGAATTACTAAGCTAGATAAAGAAATCTCGAAAATTTTACTAAAAACTAAAAAGCCTGTTTGCTTGGCTGTCAATAAGATTGATAATGGAGCCCAAGAATATCTGTTGCATGAATTTCACTCTCTAGGAATTAAGAAGATGATTTCAGTCTCTGCTGCGCAAGGCTGGCACATGGCTGAGCTTTTAGAGGAAGCTTTTGAAGACCTAGAGCAAAGCGACTTGCAAGCAGAAGAGGATTTGGCTACCAAAGTAGCCATTGTTGGGCGTCCCAATGTAGGGAAATCCTCACTTATTAATTTTTTATTAGATGAAGAGCGGTGCATTGTGAGTCCCATTCCAGGTACGACTAGGGATAGTGTAGATGTCTCTGTAACGCACCAAGAAGATCATTTTCGCCTAATTGATACAGCCGGTATACGACGCAAGCATGCTGAACATGAAGTGGTAGACAAATTTGCAGCTATTCGTACGGAAAGGGCGATTGAACGTGCAGATATTTGTGTGTTGATGTTAGATGCTCAACAGGGCATGACCGTTCAGGATAAGAAGATTGCTAATAAAATTGAAGAAAGTGGTAAAGGATGCATTCTGGTATTTAATAAATGGGATCTGGTCAAAGGGTTTCGTATGGAGCATTGTTTAAAAGATATTAATGAGGAGGTCTCTTTTCTACGCCATTGTCCTAAGATCTTTATGTCGGCTACCACCGGCAGGAATGTTGAAAAGCTCTTTGAAGAAATCAAAAGCGTGCAAGAGCATTCTTTAAAACGTATTCCCACGCATCAGCTTAATAAATTTATTGAAAGCGCGCTACAGAAGAATCATCCTCCCATGATCGGCGGTAAACGCTTAAGGATTTACTACATGGCGCAAGTTGATGTACAGCCCCCCAAGTTCATCCTCTTTGTTAATTATCCTGACCTGATGAGTGAAAGTTATAAGAAATATCTCTATAATCAGTTCCGTGAAACTTATGGATTTTTAGGAGTTCCTTTAGAACTCTATGTAAAAGGAAAGAAAAAAACTACTTTCTCTGAACGAAAGGCCAAAAGTCAGCTTCAGTCTCCTGCAAAGCTTCAAGAAGATGATGAAATCGTACAGGCTTATGAAGATTTTGAAGAAGAAGAAAACGCCTTATAAGTTCTCTGGTATCCAATAATTTTAAAATGGAAAGCTTCTTTTAGTCCTTTACCCTTTATTTATAGCTGATGGCTTCTATAATCATTTGTAATCAAGCTCGAAAATTTTATGAAGAGGCATATTTGCTTAACCACTCTTTGTTAGTTGTGATTACCTCTAGATTAAAAAGAGGAGAGGGGAGATAAATGCTTTCTGAAGAAAAACTAAGCAAACAGACTTTCCTGGTTAGCTAATGAATGAGATAAAGCCTTTTTCCTGTTTTGCTTTACATGTTAAAAATGAAACCTCTTTAGATGAAGCATGGGAATCGCTGCAAGAGGCAGGCTTAACCCCTCTTTATATGGAAGAAGATTTTAAAGCTTTTCCTCGCATTTATATTTTGGCTGAGAATGAGTCGACCGTTAAGTCTTTACTGAACCTTTTCCCTTTCATTCAATTTGCTGAGCCTAGTGAGCTAGGAGAAATTGATTGGCAATCACAATGGGAAGCTCATGGCCTTAATTTTTATGATGGCTGCGTGCATATTGATTTACCGCATGCTTGCTCTTCTTACGGAAAGCAGCTTAAACTTAGGCCAGGAGCTGGCTTTGGGGACCTTTCTCATCCTACTACCCGATTAATAGTGGATATGTTAAATGATAATGTAGGGGGGAAAGAGGTCGTAGATATCGGCTGCGGCAGTGGAGTCTTAGCTTTATGTTCAGTCGCTTTAGGAGCAAAACATGTGTATGCTCTGGACATTGATCCTGAAGCTTTAAAACATTGCCAAGAGAATGCTCTGCTAAATAAGATGCAGGATAAGGTAACCATTAGCCTCCCTCAAGATTTTATACTCTCTTCTCTCTCTGCACCGCCTGTAATTTTAATGAACATGATTATGACTGAGCAGCAGAATGCTTGGGAGGCATTGAAATGTCTTCATGGTCGCCATGATATTTGCCTAGTATCAGGTATCTTAGCTGAGCAAAAGCAGGATTACATCCATTTAGCCCAAGCTTGGGGGTGGAAAGTGCTTAAAGAGCAAGAGCAGCAAGGCTGGGTAAGTCTACAGCTTGAAATCCGTCAGCCTTAAATTTTATCTTATGAGTATTCAGCTTTACTTCCTCTAAAGCATTCTCTAAAAAGCTCTTATTTAAATCTTGCGGCTCAATTGGCTGTCATGTTCCTACAGGAAGGAGAGGTAAGGGGAGATTAAATTAAAGCTTTTAACAGATAAAATTGTCTTATTTCTTTTGAGAGGAAATAGATCTGTTTGGGCTGCAATTGCAGCTTGTAGAGCCGAAAGAGCTTTTTCTGACGGTAGATAGGTCAAGCCAATTCTTGCTAATTTTATTTTTGTCGTTTTTTTGCCTTAACTCTTAATTCCTCCCCTAAAAATTTCACCTTTTTGCTAATAGCCAATGCTTAATTTCTTCTTGGCTCAACTATTGCTTCCCATTCTGCAGACGGCGCTCTATGAAGAGGTGATTGATATTTAAGAAATAGGGAGTAAAGGGGGAGGATCAAAAGGGTTCTTTTGTTTTACCATTCAAATTTTTAAAAGAGTATATACTATAGAAGCCCAAAATTTGGGGCTAAAGTTTTTTGTAGGTTTTCCTCGCATTCTCTAACAATTTGAGATTAAGAAAAAAATCATCAGGTTACACAAAAAAGGCTGGTAATTCTCTCAAAAAATGCGAAGAGCTTTCAGCAGAGGCTATAAGAGGCTTTTAAGAGAATAAGCTCTTTTTTATTCGCATTTATTCTTGCCGCAGGCACAGCTATCAGGGCTAGAAGCTTTTTCTTCGCCAGAAGAGGCGCCTTTTCCGTAATCGTTAATGTAAAATCCCTTTCCTTTGAATGCTAATCCAATCCCTCCTCCTGGGCCTCTTTGCAAGGTAGGCTTTCCACAAGATAGGCATATTTTCAAAGGTTCTTCGCTAATCTTTTGAAAGGCTTCATGATTAGCATTACAACTTGTACAATGATAGGCATATGTAGGCATAACTACTCCAAAAAATAATCCGGAAGCCATCATTGCTGGCTTCCGGTTAGGTTAAGACTTTCTAGCTGGTATTTTTACATCATGTCCATGCCGCCCATACCACCCATACCGCCCATGCCACCCATACCCATACCACCCATGCCACCCATATCGCCCATACCGGGGGCGCCGGCCATAGCAGATTTAGGTTTTGGTTTATCGGTAATCATTGCAGCGGTAGTTAAAAGAAGAGAGGCTATCGAAGAGGCGTTAATTAAAGCCGTTTTAGTTACACGTACAGGATCGATTACGCCTGCTTTAATCAAATCTG
The DNA here is from genome assembly GCF_018342455.1 of Neochlamydia sp. AcF95. Taxonomy (NCBI): domain Bacteria; kingdom Pseudomonadati; phylum Chlamydiota; class Chlamydiia; order Parachlamydiales; family Parachlamydiaceae; genus Neochlamydia; species Neochlamydia sp. AcF95. The sequence goes on from NZ_JAEMUC010000026.1 coordinate 51,993, forward strand.
TAAACTCATCGGTTAAGCCGTTATATCCTAAGGCTCCCTTAAATTCATAGACTTTTTCGGCAATTAAATTCCCTTGCTTGCCGCAATTATTGGCAATAGCCGTAGCTGGTGCATAAGCAGCTTGAAGGACTAAATTTACTCCGATTGCTTCATCGCTAGATAATTTGAGTGATTCTAAGCTCTTGATAGCACGTAAAAGAGCCACTCCTCCCCCTGGAACAATTCCTTCTGCTACTGCTGCGCGCGTTGCATGAAGGGCATCTTCCACTCGAGCTTTTTTCTCTTTAAGTTCTGTTTCGGTAGCTGCTCCTACATTGATGACAGCCACTCCGCCTACTAATTTTGCTAAGCGCTCTTCAAGTTTTTCTTTATCGTAAGTTGAGACAGCTGGATGATTGATCTGAGCTTTAATTTGATTTTCTCTTTCTTTAATCTTTTTCAGCTCACCGGCTCCATCAATAATTACTGTTTCTTCTTTAGAAACTTTGATTGTCTTAGCGTGTCCTAAAACTTCGCTATCTACTTGATCAATGCGGAGGCCTGTTTCTTCGGAAACTAACGTTGCACCAGTAAGAATAGCCATATCTTCAAGCATAGCCTTACGACGATCTCCAAATCCTGGGGCTTTAACGGCGCAAATGGGAAGACCGGCTTTAAGTTTATTGACAACTAAAGTGGCTAAAGCTTCTCCATCTACATCATCAGCGATAATAAGAAGAGGCCTTGTTCCTTGCTCCATCACTTTTTCTAGAAAAGGCACCACATCTTTAACTGTAGATAATTTTTTATCGGTGATTAAGATAGCGGCGTTGGATAATTCTACCGTCATGTTTTCTGGGTTAGAAACAAAATAAGGAGACAAATAGCCCTTATCAAATTGCATGCCTTCGACCACATCCAATGTGGTTTCAATACCTTTGGCTTCGGCTACTGAAATAATGCCATCTTTGCCAACTTTTTCCATTGCTTCGGCAATAATGGCACCTATACTACTATCATTATTAGCAGAAATAGTAGCAATTTGCTTGACTTCTTCGGGAGTATTAATAGGGCAAGCTAACTGATCTAAAGCTTGGCAAGTTACATTCACTGCTTGATCCATGCCACGCTTGATCATCATGGGGTTGGCACCAGCAGTCACATTTTTAACACCCGCACTAAAAAGAGCTTCAGCAAGCACAATGGCTGTAGTCGTTCCATCGCCAGCTATATCGGAAGTTTTAGAGGCCACTTCTTTAACAAGTTGTGCGCCCATATTCTCAAATTTGTCTTTCAAAGTAATTTCTTTAGCAACGGTTACTCCGTCTTTGGTAGATAGTGGAGAACCAAAGCCTTTGTTGATCACCACATTGCGTCCTTTGGGACCCAGGGTTACTTTGACTGCTTTAGCTAAAGTCCGCACACCTTTAAGGATGGACTTTAGAGCTTCTTCGTTAAATTGCAATAGTTTTGGCATAAGTAGAGCTCCTTAAAGTTTGAATGGGAATCACAGTTAAGCAAGAATACCAAGTATATCATCTTCAGACATGATTAGAAGCTCATCTTCTTCATCACTACTTTTGATTTCAGTCCCCGCATATGAACTGAATAAAATGCGATCACCCACTTGTACATTAAGGGGCTCTCTTTGTCCTTCATCGTTTAATTTACCAGGACCGGCAGCTACAATCACTCCTTCTTTTGGTTTTTCTTGTGCTGAGTCTGGCAGTAGGATACCACCTTTGGTAGGCTGAGGTTTAGAACGTTTAATTAAAACGCGATTACCAAGAGGTTTTATTTTTGTCATAGCACAATGCTCCTATTTAGAAAAATTGTTTAGGGAGATACGGATTCTAGGTTTTAGTGTAATTTTTGTCAATAGAAGGATAATCGTTTTTAGCAGTTTGTCTATGAGAGTGCTAATCTTCTGCGTAGGAAGAAATTAAATATTTTTTTCTTTGATGAGCAAATTTTTCTCTTTCTTTTTCGTGAAGGCTACGCAGCTTCCAGACAATATTTTTTTCTTCTTTTATAATCTGATAGACTTTGTCTGTCCCATTAACTTTACAAAACATTGCCTTGCGATCTTGTGAATTAGCTAAAGCTTCTTTAAATTCTTTGGGATAAAGGCTTTTTAAGATTCCAATGAGCAAATATTGAGTACTTACGGGCTTATATGTTAAATGATTAGTAATAATGATGATGACACCTTTGCAATCTTCGTTGGCAAACCTTCCATAGAAAGGGCGATAGTAAAAAGGCTCAAAGTAAACACCTGGAAATTTTTGGCTATTGAGGTGATGGGCAAAGATCTTAGCATCAATCCAGGGAGCCCCCAGGACTTTAAAAGGAAGGGTATAACCTATGCCCGTATTTACCATTTGCAATTCTCCTAAGATGCCAGTCACAGGATAGTAATAAGCTGTAGTGGCCTCAGGGATATAAGGACTAGTAGGAATCCACGGAAGGCCTGTGTCTTGAAAAGTCATATTCCTGTGCCATCCTCGCATGGGAATAACTTCAAGCTGGCAACCTACCTTGCCTTGATCATTAAAATAGCGCGCCAGTTCACCGACTGTCATTCCATGGCAATAAGGAACATTAATGTATCCTACTATCGAGCGCCACTTCTCTTCTAGCAAAGGGCCATCAATCACCTTACCATTAATAGGATTAGGGCGATCAAGAACAATGACAGGAATCTGACGTTTTGCTGCCTCCTCCATTACGTAAAATAGGGTGGTGATATAAGTATAAGAGCGTGACCCGATATCCTGAATATCGTAAAGAAGCAGATCTAGCTGGGCGAGCATTTTATCTGTTGGGCGACGCGTGGCGCCGTGCAGGCTAAAAATAGGAATACCAGCAGAGTCTTTTTCATCTTTTATAAATTCGGAGGCATGCGCAGAACCTGTGATCCCATGCTCGGGAGCAAAAAGAGCAGCAAGAGTAAAATCGTATTGCTTAGCATGAGATTTGAGTAAAGAAGCAGTGGATTTCATTTGGCTGTTGACAGCAGTATGGTTAGTAATTAACCCAATTCTTTTGTTTTTAAGTAGGTGAACGTAATCTTTTGTAAATAAAAGATCTGCGCCAACCTGAACTTGCGGAGCTGCTTGTAAATAATTAACTAAAAAATTAACGAGGATAATCAAGGAAAGAAAATAGCGCATATTTAAGCAAGGATATCTAAGGGTTTAAAAAAAGCAAGTGAAATAGAATATACAAAGTAAGCAATAAAAATCCTAAAAGTTTCTTTTTTACCTTTTCCAATGAAGGATGCATGAATGAAGGATGCATGCAGGAGTATTAGCTAAAATTCAGGGGTTCAAAAGCAGAACTTAATCGGGAGCGATAGATAAGGGAATAAGAAAATCATCTTCATCTCGCTGTTGCTTTTTTTAAGGTCATCTTTAAACTTATTCTTTTTTCAAATACCCGGATGCTTAATCGTCTATTCGTGCTTAAGAATCAGCTTATTCTGCTGCTAATAAGCCTAAAGATTCCTTCACAATTAGTTAAATAATCTGAAATTTATCCCTATCATCTTTTTTTAGTACCGCCATGTTGGCCGGGAACGCAAAATTTTCTTAGCCAATTAAAGATCCTAATAACTTTATGCTTTTAACGTAACAAGGTAATAAGATTGATGACTTTTTAATGATTGTGTATATAGATCATTATTGTTTGATGCAAATATCTCTTCCATAGTATGCTTGTTATTAAATAATCATTTAATAATCTCTCTGTTTGATTTTTTAACCTTAATTTCAATGAAAAAGGAAAAAGCGATGGGAGTAAATTTCAATCCTAGCTTTAGTCACCTACCTAATGAGCTACAAGCAGCTATCTTTAGTTGGTTGCCAGAAAAAGATTTAGGCATGGCCGCATTAGTCAGTAAGCCCTGGAAACAATTAGCAGAAGACTCTTTTTTATGGAAAAAGCTATTTTGCCGCCGCTGGAGCAACCTTACCCAAATTAAAACTTCACGCTTCGGCTGGAAAAAGATTTATAAGAAAAAGTATGTTCCTGGAAAGCTGCGCTCCTCTTTTTCTCCTGAACATTTTCATCATCAGATGCATAAGCTTCCTTTGGCTGGCTCCCCAGAGATTTTAGAATTAAAGGTCAAGAAAGACCTAGCCTTTTTGAAAATGACAGCGGGGACAGCCCAGCTCTATAAACTGAACAGAAAGACAGGTAGGCTGATTTTTGATAATTTAAAGGATAAGCATGCCCATTTAATCCATTGGAAAGGCAACCATCTTCACTTGCTTACTACCGATGGCTATCTTTACCGTTGGAAAGACAATGAGCCTAGAGCTAAGCAAGCCCTATGTTTTCTAGGAGCATTTGAACAAGCCTATTTTGAGCAAAACTTTCTTCTCCTTATTCTGCCTGAACGCAAAAAGATTAAGGTAATTAATATAGCCACTGCAGAGGGGCATGAGATAAAAACATCTTTTGCCTATCCTATTCTTTGCATGGACTGCCGTGATAATCAAGCCTTGATTCATTGTATAGATGGTTCACTTTACCTTCTTAAAGATTTAGGAGGATACTTTACCTCCTTACCTTCTGATCAGCTTATTCGTTTAGAGGGTAAGATCATCGAATTACCCCTTAAAGAGCTATGCCAGTTTGATGATTCTCAAGTGATGATGTTATGGAATAATGGCTCTAAAAAAGAATATCGCGTGTGGAATGCAGAAAATGGAACCAAAATATATGAAGGAGAGCTTGAGCCTTTACCTTCGGATAAGTACCTCAAGAAAAGCCAAGTTAAGCTTACGGTTTGCGACTATAATCAAAGCCAATTAGTGGTCGGGCTTAGCGATGGAACAATAGCCTGTTATGAGTCTGCTAATGGAAAATTCATAAGAGAGAAATTGATGACTTTTCGTGCTATTAGATTTCTTCAGGTGGGCAAGGAATACTGTATTACGGCGGCTAATCCAGACTTCTTTTTTGAAATGCACCCACTTTCTTTTACTGATCTAGATAGGAAACGCCTCTATGCTAAGCGGCCAGGAAAAGCTGAAGAAGTAATTGCCAAATTGAGAAGCTTTTATTCTAACAAACGAAGCGTAGCCAGTTGTGATACCGATGGCTGGCTAGAGCAATGGAAGTTTAATGGGATCATTGGTCCAAAAAAGGGAAGTATTTCTCAAGATAAGGATAAGAATGAAAGGCCGTTTGCTTGTGGCCTTCCATCCTTTCTCTTAAGCTAAGAGGAGGGACTGTGAGGCCTAAGGGGTTTAATTAAAAATATTTGTAAGTCCTGAAGATTTGACTCTTCTTCGGAAGTATTTCCTATCTCCTCAGTTAGCTGCTGGTTGGCTTTAAATTGTAATTCAACATATGTTTGGTATCTTAGTAATGCTTGTTTAAGTTCATTTATCATTACCGGGGTATCTACTTGGTTACTGTCCAGAAAATTATGTAATTCTTCAAATGTATTTACTATGAAATGTTTCTTGAATAGCTGTTTGTTGTTCCCTCCTTAAATTTTTAAGCTTTTCCTCATATCCTCGAATGGCCGCTGGCACTTCCTTTTTTGCTGTCTTATATGAGATGCTAGCTTTTTCAGCAAGGAAAGGATAAGGAGCAAGAGATTAATAATAAATAGAAAGAAAAAGAGGCAATTATCCATATAATTGAGGCAAAAGAATTACTTGTAACTTTTAAAGAATATAGTTGCCCCTAGAAACGAAGTTTTCTATCTACCATTAAATTTCATGGGGGCAGAGAATAATAAACGCTAAAAAATTAGGTGTAAACCATGACATTAACTATTTGCAATAAGTAAGGGCAACTTCAATGTCTTTAAATATAAGGTCTTTTCCTATGGCTTCTACTATTCCTGAGTTAATAAATAAATCATAGTTTTTATCATCGACATCAGCGAGCATAAATATTATGCCTTTCTTTTTACACTTCAGCCCAAATTGTTTAATAGCTCGTAAGCCAGTCGCGTCAATTAAGGGAGTTTTATGAAGACGTAAAATAAAAACCCGGGGGTGATAGTTTAATTGAAAAAGAACCTCATCGAGTAGATCAGCCACGCTATAGAAAAATGGCCCTCTAATCTCAAAAACTGTCACATCAGAAGGGATATCTTTTCGAAAAAGGAGCTCACCATCCGGGGGTTCTGCTATTTCATTTTTATTCTCATTCACCAAATTTTGGCAAATTTCTACGGTAGTTTTATCAGTCATGCGTTTTAGAAATAGAAGAGCTGCCAAGATAATACCGACTTGTACAGCAACTGTAAGATCTATCAACACGGTTAGCAAAAATGTGATGAGTAAAATAATTGCGTCACTCTGATGTCCTTTCAGAATTTCTATAACATGCGGCAGCTCGCTCATATTCCAAGCAACAAATGTTAGGACACCTGCAAGAGCCGCTAAGGGAATTTTGCCTGCTAGAGGAGCCAAAAAAAGCATAAGCAGAAGAAGGGTAATGGCGTGAATCATCCCGGCTACAGGCGTTTTGGCCCCCATTTTTATGTTAGCGGAGGTACGGGCAAGGGCCCCCGTTGCTGGAATGCCTCCAAAGATTACTGATCCTATATTAGCTAATCCTTGAGCCACTAGCTCCCCATTTGATTTATGTTTGGTTCCTATCATTCCGTCAGCCACAACAGCGGATAATAAAGACTCTATAGCCCCTAATAAAGCTATTGTAATGGCGTCAGGGAGCACCGCTTTAAAAAGATCATAGGAAAAGTGGGGAAGAGAGGGGCTGGGAAGCGTTCTAGGGATTCCTCCAAATTTGGATTCAATAGTTTCAATAGGAAGATCAAAAAAATAGGCAGCAGCCGTAGCTAGAGTGATTGCAATGATTGCACCTGGCCATCTAGGATGATAATGCCTTAATACAAATATTAAGGTGAGCGTCGAAAAGGCAATTAAAAAGGCCCATAGGTTCCAGGTAGGTGCGATTTCATAATAGAATTTATACTTCTCAAGGAACTCAGAAGGAACTTTATCTGCCTCTAGTCCAAAAAAATCTTTAATTTGCGAAGAAAAAATAATCAGTGCAATGCCTGTGGTAAACCCTGTGATTACAGGGTAGGGAATAAATTTAAGAAGCACACCCAAGCGTGCCAACCCCATCAATACGATCAGGATACCAGCTATGAGGGTGGCCAAAGCTAACCCTTCATATCCGTGCTTTTGTATGACCGCATCTACGATGATAACAAAAGCTCCCGTTGGACCCCCAATTTGCACACGGCTACCACCAAGCAAAGAAATGAGAAAACCGGCGATAATTGCTGTAAATAATCCTCTCTCTGGTGACACCCCTGAAGCAATGGCGAAAGCCAGAGCTAATGGAAGGGCAATGACACCTACGCTGATTCCTGCAAAAAGATCATTTAAAAAGTATTGCCTTGAATAACCTTCACGAAAACATACAAGGCTTTTGGGAATAAAATCCGTATATTTAGATTGCATAACTTGTCCTACATAATTAAATAATTCACTATACCAGCACAATAGCTTGCATGGATCAGGAAATAATTTTTTTGGCTATAAGAAAAGGTCTCTTTTTCCATGCTTCATCCATATCATACCTGCTGCTAAATCAATCCTCTAAGTTTACTGATTTGAGTCCATCATAATAGCTTATTAGCTGCTAGCAGCTTACACCGATAGGAAACGGTAAAAGGAGATGTTTTTAAAGCAAAATTATAAGCAGCGATTTCATCCTTTTCTATCTAGTGTAGCTTAAAGTGTAAGCTCATTCATGCTAAAAATAAAGCTTTGCTCTTAATTTTATAAAGTAACCAAATATTAGGTTTAATTTACCATTCCTGCTAGACGGCGTAAATTTTTTAGCTAAATCATCTTTTCTTTGTTTTTTAAGCAGTTTTTTTAGTCAGCAGGATCTCTTTCTCCCAAGTTTATCGATTGCATCAGATCTCTATTAAACTCGCTTCAAGGGTTGAAAATTGAGTAAGGATAAAAAGTAAGTCGTTAACTTTTACATATTTTTCGAAAAAAAAGCTTTAATATTGGCGCCTTTGCTGAGCATTGCCTAGCTTGAGTTCTGCTCGATATTTGGCTATTGTACGTCTAGCGCAGTCCATTCCTTTTTCCGTTAATAGCTTAGATAAATTGGCATCGGATAAAGGATGTTTTTTATCTTCTTGGCTAATTACTTCCTTTAGTAAGTTTTTTATAGTATTAGAAGAAATGCCTTCTCCTTTTTCTGATTGTAAAGCATTTGTAAAAAAAGAGCGCAAAGGCAGGATCCCGCGGGGAGTATCGATATATTTATTAGCAACTGCGCGGGCAATAGTAGATTCATGCAAGTTCAATTGTTCGGCTATTGATTTCATGGTTAAAGGCATAAGCTTGCCACCATCATCCAAAAAAAATTCCTTTTGCTGATTGGTAAGTAGTTCTAAGATTTTTAAAAGAGTGTCATTACGCTGATGTACATTTTTAAAGAGCCATTTAGCCGAGGATAACTTAGTACGAATAAACTCTTTGGCATCTGCAGAAAGGGATTCGTCCTCTAGCATCTGTAAATAACGTCTGTTAATCCGCATGGAGGGTAGAAAATCATTGTTTATGCGTACAGCTAAGTTATCATTACTTATTTCAATAGTGGCATCCGGAGTAATATATTGGACAAAATGTTTAAAATGTCCTGTTCCAGGATGCAGATCCAAGCGAGAAATATCTTTTTGCAAAGCCTTTGAGATTTCTTCCGAGGAGCATGCAAGCTTTTTGTTAATAGAAGGAATGCGATTATGAATAAGGTCCTCATAATGTTCTTCAAGAATTTTGTAGGCGAGAGTATGATGCTTTTGGCGACAACGTAATTGAATCAGCAAAGATTCTTGCATATTAGCTGCTCCAACCCCATAGGGCTCGAAAGCTTGTATTGTTTTCAAAAGGTTTTTAATTTTTTCTATAGGAAAATTATAAAGCAAAGCGATTTCTTGGACAGGGGTTTGCAAAAATCCATTCTCATCGAAGTTACCAATGATTGCTTCAGCTATTGCTCTATCTTCTTCGCAATCAAAGGATTCTTTTGCCTGTTGCATTAAATGTTCAAAAAGAGAACTTTCCGCATAAATGGAGCTTTCCTGAAATGTTTTAAGCTTCTCTTCTTCTCGTGTGCGATGGTTAGAGGGAGGAAGATCATATAGATAGTCCCGAAACTCTTCATCGAGTTTTTTCATAATCTCAAAATCATTCTCATTAAAAGTTAATTCTTTTTCAGGTTGTTGCTCGCCCTCTTCAGGAATTTCCGCATTTTCTTCTTCTAACTTTTTTAAACTAGAATGCTCTTCTTCATCCTCGATAAAGTCGAGCAAAGGGTTTTGTTGAAGTTCTTGCTCCACTGTGGCTGAAAGCTCTAGCACAGGCATTTGCAGTAAATGAATAGCCTGTTGCATTTGCGGCGACATCATCAGGCGCTGGGTTTGCTTAAGGCTTGTGGCTTGGCGAGCTAATAGGTTTAAAGAAATTGGATCACTCATACCCCCTTTATTTAAAAGATTTTTATAGAATTGACAAGAATTTTTTTAACATAGCGTCAGCTGTTGGATGAATGTCATTTTGATTTTTAATAGGTTGCAAGACAGCTTAAAAAATTAAGGCAAAGCCTGCCATTAATTCAGTACTTAAGCTACTTTCATTCCTCTTGTTTTTGCTAATAGCCGATAAATCTTAACTTATAGCATTTCTTTAATGGTGGGCTTTGATCTATGTAAATAAATATTTACTAAACTATAGATTAAATAATTTTAAGTCTTTCATATTAAAAAACTTAAGTTAAGAAAATTAAGGAGGATTAAGGGCTAAAGCTAACGAAATGAACGGCAATTTCTTGGGATAAACTAGAGGTTTATAGTATAGTTTTATCCAAATTTAATGAGATGTGGGTATGTCAGATAATCCTTCTAAAGTTCGTGTTGCTCCTAACTCTAAAGAATCAGAAATGATGGTTCTAGGGTGCATGCTTACCAGTGTCAACGGCCTTAACATTGCGGCGGATGGCCTAGATGAAGCCGATTTTTATTACACCGAGCATAAAATAATCTTCGAGGTTCTTAAGACTTCTTATAAAAATGATAAGCCTGCTGACGTGCATCTTGTTTGTGAAGAGTTAAAGCGTTTAGGTAAGCTAAAAGCTGCAGGTGGAGCTGCTTATATAACAACTTTAGCTCAATATGCTGGCACTTCCGCCTATATTGAAGAATACACCGACATTGTTCGCAACAAAGCTATTTTAAGACGCATGATTAATACGTCTCAAGTGGTTGAAAAAAAAGCCCTAGAAGAGCCACAAGATGTGCTGGGTGCTTTAGATGAGGCCCAACAACTTTTCTATCAAATAAGCCAGACTGCCAATCAGACGACAGGTAAGCTGATTAGCCAAATTTTATCGGGCGTTAAAGCTGAAACGGCTACTCCTTTTTTGAAAGCTTTAGAAGAGCGGCAGGTTCGTTATCAAGAACGTGGGCCGGAAGAAAGTGGTATTACGGGCCTTCCTACTTACTATACCGACCTGGATAAGTTAATTAATGGACTTAACAATTCTAATTTGATGATCCTTGCTGCTCGTCCCGCTATGGGTAAAACGGCCTTGGCTATCAACATTGCTGAAAATGTCTGCTTTAAGAGCAATATGCCCGTAGGGGTTTTTTCCTTAGAGATGAGTGCAGAGCAGCTCGTGCATCGAATTATTTGTTCCCAATCGGAGGTTGAGTCAGATAAAATTAAAACAGGTTCTTTAAATGGCATTGAATACCAAAGGATTGTCTCAGCTGTCAATATGATGCAAAATCATGTCATGGTCATTGATGATCAGCCAGGCCTTAAAATTACAGATTTAAGAGCACGTGCCCGACGTATGAAAGAAACTTACGGCATAGGGTTTTTAGTGATAGACTATTTGCAGTTGATTACAGGTTCTGGCTCTTTTCGAGGACAGGAAAATCGTCAGAATGAAATCTCAGAGATCTCACGCTTGCTAAAGAATTTGGCAAGAGAGCTTAATATTCCTGTCCTATGTCTCTCACAGCTATCAAGAAAAGTAGAAGAGCGTCAAGGACATCGTCCGATGATGAGTGATTTGCGTGAAAGTGGAAGCATTGAGCAAGACTCGGACATTATTTTATTCTTATTGAGGCGAGAATATTATGATCCGATGGATAAACCAGGTATGGCTGAATTGATCGTAGCTAAAAACCGCCATGGTGGAGTAGGAAGTATTAACTTCACCTATCGGAAAGAAATTGTGCAGTTTGCTAATTATATCCCTGTTAAATACGATCCCAATGCCTCTGCAGAAAAAGAGATGGCCTCCGAATTTGGCAATTTTAATTAAAGCACTCCTTGGCTTTTTCGCCTTTTTCTTTATCCAACCAGTATAAAGAAAATGATGTTAAACTAAAGAAGGGGCTTAGCTCAATAGCCCCCATTATAAATTTATTTCAAGTTATCAGCCACCTTATCTCCTATTTTTTGTGCTTTTCTTCTTAAAAATATTCAGCCTATAACTAGGAAAGTAAGATTTTATAATTAATTTATCTCTCCAAGAATGCTAATATCTTCCCTTGGCCGTTTGCGGCAACCTACTCCTAGTTGCTATACCTTTATGATAAACCCAAAGCTCTATATCTTTAAAGATTTCTATGTTTACCTCTTTGCCCTTTTAAGGCTATATAAGAGAGGGCAAATATTTTTTAGCTAGAGATTAAAACGCTTCTTTATTTTAGCTGGAATATTGCTTAGCGGATTTCCGTCTAAGGAAAGCCCCCAAAGCTTAGAAAGCTGTTCTATCTCCGCAGGAAGAGAAGTAAGCCGGTTGTTTTCTAATCTAAGGGCTCCAAGTTGTGATAGCTGGCCTATCCATGTGGGAAGGGAAGTTAGCTGGTTGTTATTTAAGAGAAGCTTGTATAGATTCGGAAGTTGTCCTATCCATGCGGGAAGGGAGGTAAGCTGGTTGTCGTCTAAGATAAGACATCCCAGGCCAGATAGCTGGCCTACTATCTCTGCAGGTAGAGATGTAAGCTTATTAATGCTTAAGTTAAAATCGTGCAGCCGAGATAGCTGTCCTATCTCCGCAGGAAGGGAAGTAAGCCCGTTTTTTACTAAGCTAAGGGTTAGCAGATGAGACAACTGCCCTATCTCCGCAGGAAGGGATGTAAGCTGGTTGTTGCCTAAATGGAGTTCTTTTAGCTTGGATAGCTGCCCTATCTCCGCAGGAAGGGAGGTAAGCTGGTTGCTGCTTAAATCAAGTTCTTTTAGCTGGGAAAGCTTCCCTATCCTTGCATGAAGAGATGTAAGCTGGTTATCTGTTAAGTTAAGCTTTTGCAAATGAGACAATTGCCCTATCTCCGCAGGAAGGGAAGTAAGCTGGTTGTTTTCTAATTCAAGGTATCGCAGATTGGATAACTGGCCTAACCCTGCAGGAAGGAAAGTAAGTTTGTTGCCTCTTAAGTCAAGCCTTTCTAGCTTCGAAAGCTGTCTTCTCCATGCGGGAAGGGAGGTAAGCTGGTTGTAGTTTAAGTAAAGAAATTGCAGACAAGTCAGCTGTCCTATCTCTGCAGGAAGGGAGGCAAGTTGGTTGCCGCCTAAGTAAAGGTATCGCAGCTTAGATAGCTGCCCTATCTTTGCAGGAAGGGAAGTAAGCCGGTTGTCTTCTAAGCCAAGGGTTAGCAGATTAGATAGCTGGCCTAACTCTGCAGGAACAGTGGTAAGTTGATTGCTGTTTAAGTAAAGGTATTGCAGCTTGGATAGCTGTCCTATCGAGGTAGGAAGGGGGGTAAGCTGGTTGTAGTTTAAGTAAAGGTATTGCAGCTTGGATAGCTGTCTTATCTCTGTAGGAAGGGAAGTGAGGCGGTTTTTTTCTAAGTTCAAGTATTGCAGCTGGGATAGCTGTCCTATCTCTGCAGGAAGAGTGGTAAGTTGATTGCCCTTTAAGTAAAGGTTTCGCAGCTGAGATAGCTGGCCTATCCATGCGGGAAGGGAGGTAAGCTGGCTGTAGTTTAAGTAAAGGTATTGCAGCTTGGATAGCTGTCTTATCTCTGTAGGAAGGGAAGTGAGATGGTTTTTTTCTAAGTTCAAGTGTTGCAGCTGGGATAGCTCTCCTATTTCTGGGGGCAAACAGGTCAAGTCCATTGCACTTAAGTCTAAATACTTAATATCTTCTCCATAGTTTTTTATCCAAACCTTAAACAGTTCTCCTTTTTTTTCTAAGGGTAGGCACTTAACTTTTTCTTCATCTAAAATTTCTTTTCCTCCAGGAATTCTTTTCCAAATCAAGAGCCTATTGGTATTTACAAGAGGAGATGATTGATCAGGCTGAGAGAGAGAAGGAGTATGTTGATCCAAATAATCTTTTATTTGTTTTTCCTTATATTGTTTTTTGCTTGTAATAAAAAAGCTTTCTAATTGATCGATGTTAATATTAGAAGGTAGGCCTGTATGACGATATTTAGCCTCAAAAGCAGGCAGAGTTCGTTTAATTTCCTCCAGCAAACTCTTTGCCCCTTCGAAATCATTTTGAGCACATTTTATTCGAAACTGTGTCTCTAATGATGTAAGCGGTAGAAGAGCTTTTTCGGCTTGATATTTATCATAATTGGCTTTGCTTGTAATAAAAAAGCTTTCTAATTCTTTGGTGTTAATGGAATGTGATAAATCTGTTTTATGGTAATCTTTTTCAAAGTTATGCACTTCTTGCTTAATTTTATCTATCGCACGCTTTGCTCCCTCCCAATCATGGGTAGCGCATTCCCGCGTAAATTGCTCCACTAAACTTTTAAGCTCCCCAAGAGCTATATTGGCTAATTTGGTGAGCTGATCTTTATCATAATTGGCTTTGCTTGTAATAAAAAAGCTTTCTAATTCTTCAGTGTTAATGGAATGTGATAAATCTGTTGTATGGTAATCTTTTTCAAAGTTATGCACTTCTTGCTTAATTTTATCTATCGCACGCCTTGCTCCCTCCCAGTCATGAATAGCGCATTCCCGTGTAAATTGCTCCACTAAACTTTTAAGCTCCCCAAGAGCTATATTGGCTAACTTGGTGAGTCGCTCTTTACCATACATTGTTTTCTTTTGAATATATTGTCTTTCTAACTTTTGAAGGTCAATCTCAGGAGAGATATTTATTTCTTGATATTCTCTTTCAAAGATACCTAATTTATATTTAATTTCCTGTAAGGAGCACTCAGCTGAGACAAAATCGTTAAGGTTGAGCTTTTCAAGAAATGTGCAGTGCAAGCCAGCGAGCTCGCGGGCTGCCTGCCCAGCCGCCTTCCTTTTTATGGAGAGAGCAAACCGCTTCTGTAAATCTTCGATATTGAATTGAGACTGAATTTGATTATCAAAATGTTGAATGCCTTTTTCTAAGCTAGCAAGGATGGCGCGTGATTCACCTTCAAGGCGATAGGATTCATCAGCACAGCAGCGATCAAACTGTTTAATCATTTCACGAAAATGCTCGGCAATGAGTTGCCTAGTCTCGGCGACTAGCTTAAAAATGCGAGGATGATCAATAATTTCTAGCTTTTGAAGATTATGTAGATAATCAGCAATTGTTTTAAAATCATTATCCGATAGGCTTGCTTTATCTAAAATAGCCTTAATATTTTTTTGGATTTGCTCAAAGATATCAATTAATTCTTTGATATCTGAATTATTCAAGGCTGTTTTAAAAATAGCCTTGGGATTTTGGATGCATTCAAGTTCAGCTATTTTGCTTAATACCTCCTCTTTAGTTAATGCCTCTGCATATTCTAACTCCTTAGGATCTACAGGATCATAAATAAAGAGGCGTTCACTTAACTCACGAAGGGTAGTTTCTTCAAATTCATTGATCAGCTTAATTTTTCTAATAATTTCTTTTAAGTCATTTAGTGAACCTTTCTCTTCATCAGGGTGAGCTGAAGGAATATGGGTGATACCTAAAAGAATAGCATTTTTGTGCTTGACGAGGTTTTCTTTTGATCCAAACAAATTACAACAAATATTAATTGCATCTTGAAGCCCACGAGCTCTGTCTGCTAATAAGCTATAATAGTTGATAAGTACTACTACTTTTACACTTTTAGCTTTCGTAAAAACCTTTCTTATATTAGTAACATTTGCGATATTGATCTCGTAGCCTCGATTATCCAAAAAGCCAGGACAATCGCAAATGCTCACATGGTTTTCTATTTCGATTAGCTGAGGCATAAAGGTTTGTGAATTGTTAGTATGACCAATCTTCATCACTTCGTCGCGAGCGCTACCTTTCTCAACGATCACCCTTGAACCTATTCCCTCTCCGCGACGTGTTGGAGCAACTTTTTTCATGGTGCAACCATACATAGCATTGCTAAAGGTGCTTTTGCCGCAGCCCGTATTGCCAATCACCATGACAAGCTCTTGGTCTTTAGCTTTCTCTGCTTCTATTTCTCCGCGTCTAATACACTCCATCAATACCGCGATACTTTCCTCGGGTGGCAATTTTTCGGAAGGATTATCGAGCTTACGAGCCAATGAATCATTGACATTAATGGTATGCGAGTCAGGTGCTAATACTTGAGCCTGCTCAGCAGGAGCGGCTAAAGAGATCGGTGTTTCAGCTCCTATAGTTGTTAAAAAAACTTGACTTTCATTGCGTTGAATGGGGGCCGCCATGATTTCCTCCTTTTTTTAATTGGAAGGTTAAAAGTTCTGCTAGTTGGCATCGTGCTTGTACATCGAATCGAATGCTCTTGCCTATGTTTTCAAGCTCTAAGCAATACATGCTTTGTTGATGTTTTTGGTAGATTTCCTGTTCTTTTTGTGATAGTTCTTGTATCGCTTGAATTTCTCTATTCCTTTGCTGCCAAGAAGCTATTTCTTGACGCATGGCTGCGGTATTTGTTTGTCGCTTTAATTCTTCTACTTGTAAAAGTTGATTGTAGAGCTGGGTCTCCTCCTTTAATTTGCCAGCATGCAATTTCATAAAGATTGCCCACTTGTGATCCTTCTGTTTTTCTACCAGCTCGTATTGCTTAGTCAAATCGTCAATCTCTAATTTTCTTGCATGGAACGCTAATTTTAGCGTCTCTTTAAGCTCTGACCCCATTTCTGTCGCTGCCTTTTTCTCTAGGCTGAGGCATTGCCAGGAAGTATCTTGGATAATCTGGAGGCTAAGCCGAGCAAAGCCAAAGAGACAATGAGCTTGTGCCATACGATTTGCTGATAGCCCTCCTTCCTTAAGCTCTTCTTCTAGCTTATCAGTAAGGGAATGTAAAGACTGGCTCAGTTGATAGGTTTGGTCTGCAAATTGTTGGGCATTAGTAAAGAGGAGCGCCCCTAATCTTTCGACCTCTGCATTTGCTGCTAAAACAATATTCATCAGCTGCTGAGAATGTTTCACATATTGTAAAGAAGTTGTTTTAAGTAATTGGGCCTGTAGGCCAATATCAGCAGAGGAGCGAAGTTCATCATCAAAAAGCTTAAGTAAACGTTCTTTTGTGCTAGAGTCAAAATGGCGTAGACCTGCATCCATATCTTTAAGAAGTTGAAAACTTTTCATATCTTCAGCCTCGTATAGGCGGCTAAACTCTTCCAGCAAATGCCGAAATTTGGCCGTTAAGATTTCTTGCAAGTTTTCCATTAACGTGGATATATGTTGATTTTCTAAAAAGTCGAGGGGCATAAGGCTTGCTAGATAAGTCGCTAACTGCTTAAAGTCATGATCGGATAACTCTGGCTTTGAGGTAATATGGGTGATTTTTTCTTTGAAGATACTTAACAATGTATCTAAGCCTTGCAAATCGCTAGGGGATAATACGACTTTGAAGTTGGAGGGATGTCCGATAGAGGGTAAATGTCTGATTCGCTGGATAATATCTTCTCTAGAACTTGCTCCTGCATTCTTCATGGGGAAAGTAGGGAGAGGGTCATAGATAAAGAGCCGCTGAGCTAATTGAGAGCAAACTTCGCGGTCTAAGGGGTCACCTACATTTGAGATAAAAGCTTTCAGGTCGTCTAATTGTTCGCTTTCTACAGAAGGGAGCTGGGTTACGCCGAGAAGGATAGAGGAGACATGCTTCAGAAGATTTTCCTTAGAACCAAAGAGATGGCTACAGAGGTACAAGAGATCAGTTAATCCTTTAGCTTTATCAGCTCTTAAACTAGCATAGCTAATTAAGATGATTACTTTTAAAGTCTGTGCTGTGTTAAAAATAGTTGGGAGAGTAACGGCTTTCGCTATGCCGATCTCATAACTATCTTGCTCTAAAAAACCCGGGAAATCGCAATATGTTGCTTGCTCATTAGTAACAAATTGAGGCAGAAAAGTTGTCTGTGAGTATCCTGAGTGCCTTATGGGTGTTATTTCATCAAGCTTCCCTCCTTGATGATGGGGCTTGACTGCGGCAACCTTGCTTAGACCGCAAAAGCCAAGCTCACGTGGTCGCTTAAAGAGTAAATCGCATCCACACAAATCATTGACCAAAGTACTTTTACCTGCTCCGGTTAATCCTATGAAGGCTACGATATGCTTATTTGCTGCTTGGCTTGCCACGTTCTGGCCATGCCGGATGCCTTCCATGAGGACAGCTAAGCTCTCTTGTTCGCTTAGTTTAAAGCTAGGATATTTAAGCTTGGCCTCCAGCAAGGTTGTTACATCACGTTGGGCTCTAGCAGAAGCTAAGGCGCCACTTCTTTGTAAATTTTCCGCTGAAGGCGATTGGCTATTTTCCAGGATGTTTCTTGCAAAGTGGGTCTGTATGTCTGTTTGGCAGGTACTTGCTTTTTGAGGTGAAGAGGGTGGGGATAGAGAAGGGCCTGAGGGCACAGATGGGTATACATTCTGAGTAGGATGCATAACTTCCTCCTAATTAAGTGAAGAGAACAGAGAAGCTCCCAAGTTTTTGAAATGAATGAAGCATGGCTTTAGTCCGAGTGTATAGGTTGAGATTGACCCAGAGGGGCTAGTCGCGGAAGAGGTGCAAGCCCCGCACTTCTCACAGAGGTAGAAGGCGGTGTACGACTTGAGTGCGTAGCTTGAGATTGACCTAGAGAGGCTAGTCGCGGAAGAGGTGTAAGCACCGAATTTCTTACAGCAGCAGAAGGGGAGCTAGAATTGGGTTGCACAGTTTGGGAATGGCCAACGGGTACTAACAGCGGGAGGGAGGTGCTTTCCCCTGTTTCGCCAGATAGATAAGGGGGACGCGGATCTGGCTGTGCAACTTGAGCGCAATGGATAGAGCTAGCTACAGCATTTACAGGAAGAGGGCTCTTTGCCTGAGGTACTGTTGGCATAGATGAGGGCGAAAGACTAGAATAAGCAGCTAATCTTGAGGAATCTGGCTCAGGAGATGGGCTACGTGCGGATGCATGAACAATAGGTTTTAAGGCAGCTTGCTTTTTTTCGAATTTCTCTTGTCTATTTTTAAATTCTCCTTCAAACTTTGCTTTATTGCTAGCTAGTTGCTTATTATGAGCTTCATCCTCTTGTTGTGCTCGGTGTCTTCGTGTTTCAATCTGCATGTGAAATTGATGCTGCTGCTCTTTTAAAGCCAGATCATGGAATACTTTTTGCCTCTCAAAGGCTTCTTTCTCTCGCTCCTGGCGTTGCTGCTGTTGGGCAGCATCTGCCTCGACTTGCCGCTGCTGTTGAAAAAACTGATCGATTTTATCGCTAGCTAACCTAATCGTTTTATTGCTCTCATTTCGATTTTGATCGATTGTATTGGCTGCTGATTGATAGGCCTTACAGATATCGGTAGGAAGATAAGTCATAACTTCACCTTTTAGTTAAGTTTCATGATAAATCCCCCTTATGCTCCTCCCTAAGACGGAAGGAGCATAAGGGTAAGTAAAACAGGTTATTCCTTATCTAACTACTGAAGGATACAAGGAGGCCTTACTATAGAAGCTACCGTTTTCAGGCGTTCGGTGCGTTCGTTCATAGCAATTTGCTTTTTTTGAATGGTAGCCTCAAGCCGATTTTTTTCCGCGGCAACTCTAGCTTCTGCTGCAATGCGCTCTGACTCTGTCCTAGCTTCTGCTGCAATTCGTTCTGCCTCATTTTTGGCTTTTTCTCGTATTTCTAACTCTTGATTCAGGGCTGCTGCCTTTTGTTCAGCTTCTTTTATAGCCGTCAATTTTTCTTCTATTTGAACAGCTTGTTTTTTTAAGTCAATTTCTGCGCTTAAGGCCTCTTTTTCGAGTTGATGCTTGTTATGGGACTCTTCTTCTTTTAGGTATTGGCCGCGAAGTTGGATTTGTTCTTCCAAATCAGCTTTTCTTGTTTCAATCTCTCGGCGTGCTTTGCCATCTGTAGCTTCCTCTTGGAGATGAATCACCTCTTTTAATTGTTGAAAAAACTGGGCGTGGTCTTTCAATTTGACCTCCTGGATCTTGAATATGAGATCAAGATCGTGTTGCTCTTGCTTTTGAAACACTTCAAGCTTTTGTGTAAACAAAGTAACTTGGGCAGCACGGGCTTTGAAAATAATATCTATAGTTCCCAAGGTTTGCTGGCTAATAGCGCTTCCTCCTTTGCTTGCCAGATCTAAAGCTGCTTCACTAGAATTTTTCATCACCACTACATTGTTAGCAGAAAACTCAACGATTAATTTAGCTTTTATTATATCATCGGGGCTGAGAGAAGCGTCATTGCT
Source organism: Neochlamydia sp. AcF95 (assembly GCF_018342455.1). Classification (NCBI taxonomy): domain Bacteria; kingdom Pseudomonadati; phylum Chlamydiota; class Chlamydiia; order Parachlamydiales; family Parachlamydiaceae; genus Neochlamydia; species Neochlamydia sp. AcF95. The sequence goes on from NZ_JAEMUC010000026.1 coordinate 71,611, forward strand.
TATGGCGCGTTCAATAATAGCCTTACAATAATCGCTAATTTGGTGGTTTGCGTCTTGAACTTGTAGAGCAAATTCACGTATGGTACTGATGATGATGTCTATATTATCTGCAGTGCTCGATACTGCTTTATTTAGCGTACGGTCAACAACTCTCATTTGCTCATTATGAGTTTCAACAGACAAAGCCCCCTCAGCTTGCGCTGCATCTGCAAGGGCATTACGACTATGCTGGGTGATTTGAAGCGTTTCACTTTGACCTTCAAAAGTATTTTGTGCTAGGTTACTCCATGCCGCTAAGGCATTAGAAGGGTTATCGATAACGCTACTAGGAGAACTTGGGTTAGTCGCCGCTGTATTTCGGGTAGTCTGTAAGGCCCATCGTGAGGGGGAAGGGTTTTCTGGATTTGAGGTGTCTGCTTGGAAGTTGCTCCAAACGTTGCTTGTAGCGGCAGCAGATGCTGGTACCTGGCGAGGCAAAGAAGCTAGGCTGCTCCAGCTTGAAGAGGATGGGTTGCCCCAGCTAGTTTTTGTAGGATCCATGCTAAACCTCCTAAATGTTTTAAGAATTATATTTCACTAAGCCACCTGATATTTTAAGGATTATAGTTCAACTTTTCTCACCCAAGTGAGATGATTACCATTTTTTTAATTTATGTTTATTCTTGTCAATAATTTTTTTAAATAATTGATTCTGTAGTAATTATGAAATTTTTTATTTTTCTATTAAGTAAATTCTGTTTTTTTGTAATGCCCTTCGAAGATCTTATAGAACATTATAGCTAAAAAAGTTTTGAAAACTTTTAACATCCACATGAGGCTTAAGCTGGCACCTGTTGTTTTTGATTACGGTTGCGGCCAGGAAAGTTGCCTAAATTGGTGTAAAAATATTTTATCAAATTTAAAGCCTAAGAATAAAAAATAACCAAATTTTGTCTTAAGAGAAGGTCTTGAATGCTTCAAAAATAGGTTCCTAGGTATTAGCCTATATAATGAACAGGTTTTTTACCTCCCTCTCTATTTTGCAATCCTATACCCACTTTTAGCCACAAATTTACCTTCCTAAGAGTTGTCAATTTCAATACTTACAAGATCTTTTTCTTCTTTCTCTGTCCTTGAGCGTGTATAAATAGCGTTAGAGGTAAATTTAAATTTGGCAATGGTTGGTGTTAAAAACGCTTAAGATCAACAGAAATTCTATGTGTGTTCTTTCAATCCCCTCCAGAGCTATGAATTTTTACTTGCCGTACCAGCTGTCTTGGCTGCATCTTCTCTTCAAGATATGACTTTACTTTTTAATGCCAAATAGAGTATCATTCCCCAAATTAGCCTTTTAAGCATTTAAATTTAAAATATATAACTGTTGTTCGGGAGAAACTATGTCATCTGTAAAAAAGAAGCGCAGATACAAAATTGCAAAGCATAAGCGCAAAAAGCGTAGTAGACGTGATCGTCACAAAACCTAACCGGCTAAAATAGCTGGCAAAGTTTTAAAGAGAACCCCTGCGTTCTCTTTTGCTTCTCAAATCATTCTTTCAATCTTTAATTTTTATGTGGAAATATCCAACCAAGTATGATGTTATTATCATGGGAGCTGGCCATGCAGGTTGTGAAGCTGCTTTAGCTTCTGCTCGCCTAGGTGCAAGGACACTTCTATTAACAATGAATTTGGATACGATTGGAAAAATGAGCTGCAATCCTGCTGTAGGGGGTGTGGCTAAAGGCCATATTGTCCGGGAAATCGATGCCCTAGGTGGAGAAATGGGCAAAGCTATCGATTGTACAGGAATTCAATTTCGGATGTTGAATGCTACTAAAGGTCCTGCGGTATGGGCTCCTAGAGCGCAAGCCGATAAAGCCGCTTATCAGTTGGAGATGAAGCATCGCTTGGAGAAAACGCCTGGCTTAGAAATTAAACAAGGGACCATTGAAGAATTAATTGTTGAACAAGATCGTATCCAAGGGGTCATTACTAAGGAAGGCATTCTTTACTATTGCTCAGCTTTAGTGATTTCTTCCGGAACTTTTATGCGAGGCTTGCTGCATATTGGGGAGACTAACTATGCCGGCGGCCGTGCTGGTGACCAGCCTGCTGTGGGCTTATCAGCTAGCTTGATCAAGCTAGGTTTAAAGTTAGGGCGCCTAAAAACAGGTACTCCACCACGAGTGAACCAGCGCTCGATCGATTATAGTCACACTGAAGAGCAGCCCGGCGATCCGAATGTGAAGTTCTCTTTCGATGATGAGCCCATCAATCGCTTACCTCAAATATCTTGCTATATCACTTATACTACCGAAGAAACTAAAAAGATCATTTTAGAAAATATTCATCGCTCTCCTATGTATTCAGGTAAAATCACAGGCGTGGGCCCCCGCTATTGTCCCTCGATTGAAGATAAAATCGTGCGCTTTGCAGATAAAGAGCGCCATCAAATTTTTTTGGAGCCTGAGGGCTTAAAAACAGAAGAGGTATATGTTAATGGGGTCTCTTCTTCTCTCCCTTTTGATGTACAAATGGCTTTCATTAAAAGTATTCCTGCTTTAAGAAATGCTGAAATCATGCGTCCTGCTTATGCTATCGAATATGACTATGTAGTCAGTGGGCAAATTGATAGCTCTTTGCAATGTAAGACGATAGAAGGACTTTTTCTTGCTGGGCAAATCAATGGAACTTCAGGGTACGAAGAAGCTGCTGGACAAGGATTAATAGCAGGAATCAATGCCGCTCATCATGTACAAGCTAAACCCCCATTAATCTTGAAAAGATCGGAAGCTTATATTGGTGTAATGATCGATGATCTGGTCACTAAGGGTTTAGAGGAGCCTTATCGCATGTTTACTAGCCGAGCCGAGCACCGTCTTTTGCTCAGGCAAGATAATGCCGACCTTAGATTGCGCCACTATGGTTATGAAATTGGCCTGATAGAAGAAAAACGCTATGCTTCTCTTAAATATAAAGAAAGAATGATTCAAGAAGGCGTGAATCGACTGGAAAAAGCTTTCGTTCAGCTCAAAGGAAAAGGGTATAGCCTAGCGCAGCTTCTTTGCCGTCCAGAAAATAATTATGCAAGTTTATTAAATGATTATCCCGCTGAGATGCAGGATTACGGTATGGAAATTAACTTTCAGATTGAGCTTGCTCTAAAATATGCAGGGTATATTCAACGTCAGCATGGCGAAGTCGCTAAATTGGCTCATCTTGAGCATATTCTCATCCCTAAAGATTTCGATTTTGCCTCTATTACGGGCTTAAGAAATGAAGCTCTCCAAAAACTAGTAGATGCCCATCCCTTAAATTTAGGGCAGGCTTCACGCCTTTCAGGAGTTTCGCCAGCAGATATTTCTGTTCTAATGATTGCCTTGGTGCGATTTAATGCTAATAAAAATTCTGAGCTGGTCAATCAAGAGGCTCTTTCTTCTTTTCCTAACAGTGAAGGAAGTGAGTAACATCCTCTTGCGTCCCTCTCTTAATTTGCTGCTTTTAAGCCAATCTACTATCCTGGAGCAATTGCAGCTAGAAGAAGCTCTTTTGCGCGCCGATCAACGTAATTGGTGTTTAATCAACCCCAACCCTCCAGAAGCGATCGTTATGGGGATATCTTCTTCTCCTGAAAAAGTTATTGATCTTGAGAAATTTCGAAGGCAGCCTGTGCCGCTGATTCGCCGATTCAGTGGGGGAGGGACCGTTTTCATTGATGCGAATTCTATAATAAAGACTTTTATTTTTAATCAGGCAGATCTGGGCATTCCCTGCTATCCGCAAGCTGTTTTTCGGTGGAGCGAGATTTTTTATCGTGTGGTCTTTAAGGAGATAGAATTGCGTTTATGTGAGAATGATTATGTGATTAAAGGGAGAAAATGTGGAGGGAATGCCCAATATATGACGAAAAATCGTTGGCTCCATCATACTTCATTTTTATGGGACTACCAGGCAGAAAACATGGCTTACCTAAAAATGCCTCCTAAAATGCCTGGGTATCGTGAACAACGCTCTCATGATAATTTCCTATGCAAGTTAGGTGAGTATTTGCCAAGTAAGCAAGAAGTGGTGGATAGATTTTTAAAAACCTTAGAAGCTTATTTTAAAATTGAAATTTTCTCTCTCTCTGAAGCCTACAAAGTCACCCAAATTCCTCATCGAAAAACTTCTCAAAGAATCGATCTATTTTAAATAAGAGCAATAACCTTCTCTTTTTTTAAGGTTAAATGGATCCATGCGCTTTACTAAAAGGGCTAGCTTAAATGAAGGGCTTAAAAAAAGAGCTCAGCGAGGGTAAAAAGGCCGCTGTAAGGGGCTTGGAAAACTGCGTAATCAACACAGTCTGTATAGGTGGGTCCACTCCCTAGCGATCGATGCCTCGAATAACAGGTATTCTGACACCGAGTGGCTAGCGTCGTGATCCCCCAAAAAAATAATATCGTTGATTGGCTTTATCTTCCCAAGGAGTCCCAAACAGCAGCTAGGATATTCTGCTTTCATGGTCTCATTGTAGCGTAAAAGCTTATTAATATTCTAGATGTAAAGCTCTAAAATCGAAAAAGAAAGGGCTTTTTGTCGCCTCTCTCTTGATGATTGAGTGCTTAGAACTTATTGGCCTGCTTCTTTTTTTAAGTGTTTCTTTAAGATCAATATAACTCTGGATCAGCCGGGAGGAGGCCTTGATAATTAATACATTTAAATAAAGCCGCTTCTTTAACTTTCTGATGGCCAAGGGAGAAAAGAATTTTTTTTTCTTTAAATTCAACTGTCTGAAAATATTTGGCAAGTAAGTGGCAGTAGTGTTGGATCTGAAGATCATCCAGCTGATCAAGATGGGGACTATTCTCAGTTACAATAAAATATCCCGTTTTTCCTAGCTGCTCTTCTTTCATGCTAGGCCAAAAGGAAAATTGATTTTTTCTTGCTCCTTGTAAATTTAAAAAATAAGCTCTTTGCTGAGTTGGATTATAAAAACTTAAGAGGCTACTCATCTGGTACTTATCGCTAAATAAAAATTCCTTCGTAGGATCTACCTTTATAGTAGCCAATTCCTGACGCAAGGTGCTCCATCCTAGGTTATGCTTGAAGGGATTAATTTTATAAGGGATGTTAAAAGCAAGAGAGGGTTGCAGGGTGGGGAGTAGAAAAGCTAATAGACATAATAAAAGGGAGAGAACAAGCCCTCCTTTTAGCCAAAAAAGCATTTTTTGCGCTCGTTCACAGCAAAACCAGCAGAGACATACTATTCCTGAAGGAAAGGCAAAATCTCCCCAATTGCCTTGCAATTTTTTAAAAATAGAGAGCGTTAAAAATAGGCTAAGCAAAGAAAAGCAAAGGAAACCGCAAAAGCATAAAGCAGAAGGGAGCGTATGCCGCTCTTTGTATAATCTGTAAAGGCTAAGGAGTAAAAGTATAAAAACAACAGGCGAGAGCAAGGCTGATTGAGCTCCTAGAAACTCCCAAAAATTGCCATTGAAAAAGGTAGATTTTGCCTTTAAAGGAACTGGGGGGAGATACAGGGTAGAAAAAACATGACGAAAAGTTACCCAATCATGCTGGGCATTCCAAACTATTGAAGGAAAAAGCCCTAAAAGTGAAATAGCTAAGCCTATTAAAAAATGGCGATGGATGAGCCGAGGATAGAGAGGGAAAAGGCAAAGAATCCCTAGCCATAGAATATAGATAGGCCATTTAAAAAGAGCTCCTAATCCCACGATTAGGCCTAAAAGCCAGTAAGAAGGCGTCTGATCTCTATTTAAAACATAAGCTATCACTAGGCATGCCAAGATCCAAAAGAGCATCATCCCCCCATCCGTAATAGCAAAAAAGCTTCCTGCCATGCCTAGAGGGGTTAAAGCCATAACGAGCCCTGCCCAAAAGCATGTCTTAGGCTTTAATCCGCAACTCCATGTTAAGGAGTAAATCAAAAGAGGATAGAGGGCTGCTAAAACTACAGACATACAGCGTACCCCTAGCTCTGTATTTCCTAGCAAATGAGTGCCCAACCAGATTTGCCAAGCAATGCCGGGCGGCTTACTATAATAACCCCAACTAAGATCTTGGCTCCATGTCCAATATTGAGCCTCGTCTGGCCCCAAGCCAATAGGGCTATAGAGAATGGTTAAAATCATGATGGCAGCCTTTCCAAGGACAAGAAATAGGAGTAGGGGGAAGGTTTTTGAAGAATTTAGGATGCCTTGCATGGTAGTGCGCTCAATTTTTTTATCTCGATCATACAATAGCTTGTAAGAATTGAGAAGAAAAAATTGAATAAGCTTCTATCTAATGCGGGCAAGGAGCTTAAAAAAACTTTAAGCGCCCATTCCTACAGCTAGTAGCTGCTCTCGATAAGTTTGCTTTTGCTTAAAGAGATGGATATGCTGCTTAGTAGCTTCGATAATGCCCTGATCAGCCTTAGTCAAATGTTCGTAAAGCTTTTGCTTGCGAAAGGTAAGCATGCGATTAATTTGGTCAATATTAAGAAGAGTTATTTGAGTATGCCGAGCAACAGAAGGATCTATATTTCGAGGCACCCCTAAGTCTATCAGTAGCTTAGCTGGAATTTCTTTAAAGGGTAAGTGCGAGTAATTAATCACCGTCTGAGGAGCTTTAGTGCCACAGATAATCCAATCAAACTGATGCCATTGCGCAAGAGACTGCCAATCTAAAAGGTTAAGTTGGTAGGTCCTTGCAAGATCGATAGCATGTTTTTTTGTTCGATTACAAATCGTAATGTCGGAAAAGTTTTTACTCAGTAGAAAACGAAGAATTTTTTGATTGATAGCAGAGGCTCCCACCAAAAGGATTTTGGCCTGAGAAAGATTTTTAAAAAAATGGCTACCTGTGTTGAAGATTGCATGTTCTATATCAGGAAGAGTGCGAGTTAAAAGGTGTTGCGAGCGGATTTTTTTAGCTATCTTTAAAGACTTTTGAAAAAGATAATGCATTTCCTCGGGAAGTTGAGAAAATTGGCAAGAGATCTTGTAAGCATGCTTAACTTGGCTTTGAATTTCTGTTTCTGCCACGATAGCACTATCAAGCCCTGCCGTCACGCGCGAAAGATGATAGAAGCAATCATGCCCAAAATAAGAGTAAAGCTTTTGATCAAATTGCGTATCGACTTCATTCCTAAAAATATTAAGAAGATAGGTATGAGTATCAGCTAAATCATCTGAGCAAAAATAAATCTCGGTGCGGTTACAAGTAGAGAGAAGAATAAAGTGGTGATGGCCATGCATAGAGATTCCTGCTCCCAAGCGTTTTTGGCAAGCCTTAGCCAATAATTCTCGGAGCTTCAAATCAGCAAGCTTATAATTAATTCCCAGTACTCCAATTCGCATGGCATTCCTTAAAAGATATAAATTATGCCCTTATAAATAATTTTAAAATTATGGTCAAAGCTGGAGGATCAATTGACGCAGAGCTTCAATTCCAAGCCATTGAGAATTAGTGTTAGAAGCATAAGAAAAATCTTCGGGCAAGCGTCGCCCCTCTTCGCCTGTTAATAGCTTCTCTTGCAGTAATTCATCGTGATGGTAGATTTCCGGGATGATCACATAATGATCGGTAAATTCCCAGGTATGACGGGCATCTTCTAGGCCTATCATAAGTTCATGCAGCTTTTCACCTTCTCGAATACCGGTATAGATGTGAGAGCTTGCAGGAGCAAATGCTTGAGCTAAATCTGTGATTTTCATGCTAGGAATTTTGGGCACAAAAATTTCTCCTCCTCGGGAACGTAAAAAAGATTGAAGCACAAAATCAACAGATTGCTCAAGGGTGATCCAAAAGCGTGTCATTCTTTTATCGGTGATAGGCAATGCCTGGGCGCCTTCGGCTAATAGTTTCTTCCAAAAAGGAATAACGCTTCCTCGGCTACCAAGCACATTTCCATAGCGTACTACAGCAAAGGTAGGGTGACTACGAGCGCCTACATAGGAGTTTCCTGCTACAAAAAGTTTATCTGCACATAGCTTAGTCGCCCCGTAAAGGTTAATAGGATTGGCAGCTTTATCGGTTGATAGTGCGATAACTTTTTCCACACCACTATCGATGGCAGCATCGATTACATTCATGGCACCTATAATATTTGTTTTAATGAACTCAGTAGGATTATATTCAGCAGCAGGTACTTGCTTTAAAGCAGCCGCATGCACAATATAGTTAACTTCACTAAAAGCGCGCTTAAGGCGGGATTTATCGCGTACATCTCCTAGGAAATAGCGGATTTTAGGATGAGAAAAAATAGGAGCTGATTGACGCATCTCCCACTGCTTCCATTCATCTCTACTGAAGATAATAACTTTACGGCATTGATCTTCTAGGAGTAGACGCTTAGCTAGTGTTTGGCCAAAGCTGCCGGTGCCCCCAGTAATCAATAACGTTTTATCTTTAAAAAAATTTGTTGCATGCATTTGTGTAGGTGCTCCTGTTCAAAAACCTGGATTCAGAATTCGTTTTTATATATTCTGTTTCCATAAATCATTCAAATTCCTTTTAACATAGTGTTTAACTCATGGCAAAGCAATATGACGAAAGTAGCGTAAAAACTTTAGACGCCTTATCCCACATTCGATTGAGATCGGGGATGTACATAGGGCGTTTAGGCGATGGCTCTCATCCAGATGATGGTATCTACATCATGCTTAAAGAAATTATCGACAACAGTGTTGACGAATTTATTATGAAGCATGGGAATAAAATTGTCATTGAATTAGACGAAGAGAAAGGAATGATTGCCGTAAGAGACTATGGTCGAGGAATCCCTCTTGGTAAAGTGATTGAATGCGTAAGCCAAATCAATACGGGTGCCAAATACAATGATGATGTTTTTCAGTTTTCTGTAGGCCTAAATGGTGTGGGAACCAAAGCGGTAAATGCTCTTTCTAGCCGCTTTATAGCGCGCAGTCATCGGGATGGCCATTACCTTGAGGCCCAATTTTCTCAAGGGGTTTTAAAGCACAAAATTGAAGGGACCACGAAAGAACCTAACGGCACTTTTGTGCAATTCATTCCCGATATAGAAATTTTCAAGAAATATAGCTTTCATCAAGAATACATTATTAAACGCCTTTGGCATTATGCTTATTTGAATGCTGGCTTGGTGATTCACTTTAATGGTGAGCGTATTGAGTCCAAAAACGGTTTACTCGATCTATTAAATGCTGAAGTGGCTGTTGACGATCGCTTGTATGAGCCTTTGCATTATCGTGGCAAAATGCTTGAATTTGCTTTTCTTCATACGCAAAGTTATGGAGAGACCTACTTCTCGTTTGTGAATGGTCAATATACGGCTGATGGAGGTACACATTTATCAGCTTTTCGTGAAGGTCTTTTAAAAGGTGTCAATGAATATGCCAAAAAGAATTTCCAGGGTGTGGATGTACGGGAAGGTATAGTAGGAACAGTTCTTGTTAAGGTTAAAGATCCTCTTTTTGAATCGCAAACTAAAAATAAATTAGGCAATAATGAAGTGCGTGGGCCGGTCGTTCAAGAAGTAAAAGAAGCGGTGATCGATCTTTTATATAAAAATTCAGCGACAGCTAATCAAATTATTGAGAGAATCGCTTTTAATGAAAAGCTGCGTAAAGAGCTGGCAAATGTTAAGAAAGAAGCCAAAGAAAAGCAAAAAAAAATCTCCTTTAAAATTCCTAAGCTTCGTGATTGCAAATGTCATTTTCAAGATGGAACTGCGGATGGAGAAAAAAGCATGATTTTCCTTACGGAAGGAGATTCTGCAAGCGCTTCTATCGTAGCTGCTAGAAATCCCTTTACTCAGGCTGTTTATTCTCTACGCGGCAAGCCCTTAAACGTGCATGGCATGAAACTGGATCAACTTTATAAAAATGAAGAGTTGTTTAATCTGATGAGCGCCCTGAATGTGGAAGATGATATTTCTCAGCTTCGTTATCAGAAGGTTGTTTTAGCTACCGATGCGGATGTAGATGGCATGCATATCCGCAACCTATTGATTACTTTTTTCCTTACCTATTTTGAAGGATTAGTTTTAAATGGACACCTCTACATCCTAGAAACGCCTTTATTTAAAGTGAGGAATAAAGAAAAAACTTATTATTGCTATAGCCCTGAAGAACGTGACAAAGCAGTAGCTAAATTAAAAAAAGGAATAGAAATCACCCGTTTTAAAGGCTTGGGGGAAATTTCTCCGGGAGAATTCAAGCAGTTTATCAGCCAAGATATCCGCCTTCTTCCTGTAACCATTCATGCTTTTTCTGATATTAAAACTACGGTGCAATTTTACATGGGTAAGAATACGCCAGAACGTAAGCAATTTATCATGCGTAATTTAATTAACGAAGATGAAGATTCCTTAAAAGAAATAGCTATCCTAGCAGCAGATAACCAAGCAATAAAGAAAAATAGCCTTTCTAGCAAGAAATAAAAAGAAAATTCTACTAAAATTAGCAAACATTAAATAAAGCTTATTTCAACTGGTTTGTTAAAGTGGATTTATTATTTTTTTTATTATAATTCTTATTAAGACTATATTTTTATTGCCTATTAGCATCCCTAACCTATCTAAATAATTATTGAGTATAAAATTTTATGGACGACATTAAGCAACTCATGCAGCTTAATTATCTTAAATATGCCTCTTATGTGATTTTAGATCGCGCCATTCCTAATGTAGTAGATGGTCTTAAGCCGGTGCAGAGGCGTATCTTATTTACTTTGTGGATGATGCATGATGGCAAATTGCATAAGGTGGCCAATGTAGCTGGCCAAACAATGGCCTACCATCCCCATGGTGATGCGCCTATCGTGGAAGCTCTAGTAAACATGTCTAATAAAGGTTACCTGCTAGACCAGCAAGGAAATTTTGGTAATATGTTCACGGGAGATCCTGCAGCAGCAGCACGTTACATTGAGACGCGGCTTTCTGATTTAGCTCAAAGCACCATGTTTAATCCTGAACTCACCCAAACGATTCCTTCGTATGATGGGCGGCATCAAGAGCCCATTTCGCTTCCTGCTAAAATTCCTTTAGTGCTTATGCAGGGCGCTGATGGTATAGCAGTAGGAATGGCAACCCATATTTTACCTCACAATTTTGTAGAGCTGCTGGAAGCCGAGATTGCTATCTTAGAGGGACGCGAGTATACGATTGTGCCTGATTTTCCTACTGGCGGCATCATGGATGCTTCAGAGTATGAGAAAGGTAAGGGTAGAGTCAAGTTGCGTGCTAAGATAGAGATACGAGATCCTAAGACCTTGGTGATCACCGAGATTTGCTATGGAACTACCACAGAATCACTAATTCGCTCGATTGATGAAGCAGCCAAGAAAGGCAAAATTAAAATTGATTCAATCAATGATTACACAGCCGAAAAGGTAGAAATTGAAATCAAATTACCTCGCGGGCAGTATGCACCCGACCTTATTGATGCCTTACATGCCTATACTGAATGTGAAATAATATTGAATTCTTCCCTGGTGGTCATTAAGGATAATTTACCTTGGGAGCCTACTGTTAATGAAGTCTTAGAGTATCATACCGAATTGCTACAAGGTTATCTATCTCAAGAGCTAGAAATTGAGCGTAAAAAACTTTATGAGAAAATTTTTAATAAGACTTTGGAACAAATCTTTATTGAAAATCGCCTTTACAAAACAATAGAGAATATCTCTTCCTACGATAAAATTCATGGAGCGATAGAATTAAGCTTAGAGCCTTTCCATCCCCAACTTTCTCGTGTCCCTACTTATGAAGATCGCGAAGCTTTGCTGAATATTCCCATTCGACGTATTTCTCGTTTCGACTTAAATAAAAACCAAGAAGAAATTGCTGCTACACGCAAGCAACTAGCAAAAGTAGAAAAAGATCTTAAAGATATTAAAAAGTTTACGATTAATTACATTCGAGGAATAATTAACAAATATGGCAAAGCTTATCCGCGTACAACACAGCTACAAGCTATCCAACAAGTAGATAAGCGTGCTATGACTCTACGCAATGTTAAAGTAGGGTTTGATCCTGTTTCAGGATTTATTGGCACTAAAGTAAGCAGCAGTAATCTTTTTGAATGTACAAATTTTGATAAAATTTTGCTTATGTTTAAAGATGGTACCTACACTGTTATTAATATACCTGAAAAGCAATATGTTCATCAGGACGGCAATAAAGTCGTGTATGCCGGTATTGCTGATAAGAAAACCGTTATAAATGTAGCCTACAAAAACCCTCAAACTCATATTTGTTTTGCTAAACGCTTCATTATTACTCAGTTTATTTTGGATAAAGTCTATACTTATATTGAAAAAGGAATGGAGCTACAGTATATTTCTACTGCAGAGCAAGCCCATGTAGAATTGCAACTTATTCCTAAAATTAACCAGAAGCAATCTAAAGTCCTATTTGATTTTGCTAACACCACCGTTAAAAGCGTTTCTTCTAAAGGAATCCGTATGGATCAAAGGCCTGTAAAAAAGATCGTTCTCATGAAGTGAGTAGGGGAGCCCCATGAAAATTAGTTGCTTGCCCAAAGAAGGATCTCGCTTGCTAATGACGGTACTTATTGAAGAGGAACCTTGGCGAGATATCCATACCAAAATATTCGGGCGCCAACCCTTGCTTCCAAAAAGCGATAGCTTAGCAGCCTTTCAAGAAAAATTTAAAAAGTTAGAATATGTCAAAGCTAAAAAATATGCTTTAGATTGCCTAGCCATGCGCAGTTATCTATCTATTCAAATGAAAAAATTGCTAAAAAGAAATCTAGTTTCAGAGGAAACTATAGAAGAAATCTTGCAAGAGTGTACAAGCCTAGGCTATTTAAATGATAATGATTGGCTTGAAGGATTTGTTAAAAGGCAATTGGCTCGTCATACAGGGCCTCAACGAATTATCTGTCAGTTGATGAATAAAGGAATATCTCGTTTAGAAGCCCATAGATATGTAGAAATGTATGCCCAAGCCAATGCTTCTCAGCAAAGTATTCAGCATTTAATAAATACTAAATATAAAACACGCAATCTGGCTGATTATAGAGAAAAACAAAAAGTTTTTGCCGCCCTTATCCGTAAAGGGTTTGATATTCAAGCGGTAAAAGATGCATTAAAAGTAGAAGAATAATAAGAAATTTTCTTGAAGATCAAACCTTTAAGCACTTGTTGCTCTTCTCTCTCATCTTACCCCTTGCCTTGACAAGTCTCGGACGCTTGATAAGCTCTTCCCAAAAGAAAGGCTTGCGTCCTCACTCCCATCCATCCTAAAAAAATCTCCTGGCTACCCATCCCACGTTTATGTTTAAGGAATAGGGCTAAATTGTATGTCTAATTTTTCGGAAGAGCATGACGCCTCCATCAAAGCGGAGCCCCCTTATCTTCTCGAAGGGGAATGTAACACGAATCTCTGAGGAGATATAGCATAAGAACTCTGAAATGTTTTGCTCAGATGCCAACTAATCTTTAAAGCAAGAATTCAAAACTTTTCAATAGGCTTCTTGAGTAATTAGATTTCAATTTCCTAGTTGTAGATCATCGCAATAAGATTAAAGCGCAAACCAAACCTTCTTCTTCGATTTCTGTATCTATCGCTTATGATTTTAAATCCTTTCAAACTCCCAATCACATTTTCGTTTATTACTCTTTCCGAAGATATTGCTTGGTTTTGCTTTTTTTCTTCCTGAGTTAACGCTTTTCTCTTTCTAGATTTTTTTGATAGCCTAGAGTTTCTTCGAAGTTTTTTTATACCTGTATATTCACTATCGGTTATCGCGCAGCGGTTATCAGTCCAGCGCACCTTAATTTCTTTAAACAACTTATAATCATGCTTTTTACCATTGCTAAAGGCCGTACAAATAACTTTCCTACTCTTCTTATCGACCACCACCTGACTTTTTAGGGTATGCCTTTTCTTTTTTCCTGAATAGAAATGCTGCTGCTTGTTGTTGCGATTCCTTATCTTTTTTTTCCTTTAACTCTCCTCTTAGGTCGCTCTACAGGTGATTCTGATGCATCTATAAGCACTCCTTCGTATTCATTATCCTTTTCCAGAAGAGCTTTCTTTCCAGGAAGCGAAAATTCCCCACTTTTAATTAATGTGTCTTTCACCCATCTACATGCTCGATAACAACCACTTTCGCTCAATCTATAACTTCTACCTAAATGAAAATAAGTTCGATATTCTCTTAAATACTCCAACGCCATCAAAAGTTTGTCTTGGATACTTAGCCCGCCTCTTCTTCCTGCTCTTCTGTATCTTCTGTTTTGTGCTTCTATTAAAACCTCGACCATTCTTTCAAATGTTTCACGCTTTACTCCTGTCAGCCTTCTAAATTGTTCGGCAGACAGTACTTTAAGCTTCTCATATTTTTCCATATCTTTTTCCTTAGTTTAAAGGATAAGAAAATAGCAAAAATTTATTTAAGCAAGAAGTCTAATTTTTAAAAAGTTGGCGGGTAGGGGGAATGAATTTCATTTAGCACATGAGTATTTCATGCTGAATCTTCCTTAATTAGTCCTCGTGGCCTGGCTGTTTTTGCGGAAACAATATAATGATTCCAAGAATCACGCCATTAGATCTATCTATTTGATCAAGCTCAATCCGCCCCCATATTCTTTCTAAAAGAAAAGTTTTCGTTCAACTTGAGATAAAAGATGACTCTCGTTCACTTTTTGAACGTCCTTATCTTAAAAGCAAGAGTTTGTATTTGGGGGCCAGCAAATTTCATATTTTTTCTTCTTTCTTTTTCGCGCTAGTGCCTATAAAAAAAATTACTATCTTCATCTTCAAGGATTTATGTGGAAAAGTGACGAAGTTAAGGAAAAAGCTTCCGGAAGAGCCTTGAATCTAATGGTTAATCAATTTTTATTTTTTACTGCAAGATTATTAAACGTAACAATTTGCGCAATTATTAAGATGTTCCCTATCTTATATAATTTAATTTTCTTACAAAGAGATGAATGTAAAATAATAATTTGTTATAATAAATATTAGAAAGATAAAACTTTTTCCGGAAGGTACACTATGAGTGAGACTATCATAAATTCTAACTCTGCTGCAGTGTCTTCAGCAATAGTAAGCTCTGCTACTCCCTCTTCGGCTGGGTCTGAGAATAATGCCTCTACAGGCGTTCAATCAGGGAATATCAGCAGCTTGTCAGATTTAAAAGAGCAATCCCCTGAAGTTTATTCTGCCATGATGCAAGGAATTGCGATGAATATATGCAGTAGAATGGCCCAACAGCAAGCCCATTTAAAGCAGATACAAGAAGAAGCTCGCCGTGCCTCAGAAGGCTAAGAGCGGGCAGGCGCAGCATAAGCTAGCTCGATTTTTAAAATTTTTTATCGCTTAAATTTTTTAGCATGGTTAATTAGGCACTTATATTAAACTTAAGAAAGTTTAATGCTAATTTGTTTGGTAAATTCTTCATTCTTTTGCTATAATTATGAATTAGGAAAGATAAACTTAAATTTTTAAGGAGAAATATGGGAGTAGAAAAATCCGAGGCAGCCCCTAGTGCCCCTGCTGCAGAGGCTATGAATACTTCTTCCTCTACCACACCTTCCTCTATGGGCGCCTCCCCACAAAATAGTGAGCGATTTGCAACTATTAGCAGCATGTCTGATCTTAAAGAAAAGGCTCCAGAGATGCATAAGGCTATGATGCAAGGCTTAGCCATGAACATCTGCAATAGCATGCAAAAACACCAACAGCGTTTTAAAGAGATTCTTAGAAAAGGCCGCAGCCAACAATAAATAATAATGAGTTTTATTATCCCCTCACTTTTTCTTGGCTTTTTAATAGATGATGCCTTGGCAAGGGCCTTAGAAAAAAATACTCCTGAATACCTTCATTTCTTCCTTCAGCCAGGCAGTGGATATCTAGAAGAAGTCACTTATCAAGAAGAGCGCTATATAGGCAAATTCGTTAGTAACGAACAGAATGTCGGGCAATTAGAGCTTTTAGAAGCTCATATTTTTAGCCTCTTAAAGAAGCTAGCCCCTGATTACCATTATACTCCTTCTAATCTAGTCTTATTTGCCCTTCCTCAAAAGGAAGTCACCCCGCCGGTTATTTCTTATAAGAACAAAAAAAGGAAAGCTTAAAAAAAAGCTATAGAAATTTTCATTAGCTGTTAAGGCGATTTTCCTCCAATAAATATAAGTTTCGCATGAAAAACGATGAAAGTGAATGTATTATAATCCGCGAGGAGGAAAAGGGAGAACGTTTGGATAAAATTCTTTCCCAGCGTTTTTTAGGCGTACATTCTCGGACATATTTTCAATATTTAATAGAACAGGGAAGAATTTTTGTTAATGGCGAAGTAGTCAAAAAACGTTATCGACCCTCAGTAGATGACGAAATCCATATCCATTATATCCTTACTCCTGAAATTGGACTGCAACCTGAAGCTATTCCTTTAGATATTATTTTCGAAGATAAAGATTTGATTGTGGTCAATAAACCGGCAGGTATGGTTGTACATCCTGCCCCTGGTCATCCTACTGGTACCTTCGTACATGCCCTCATTTATCATTGCCAGAATCTACCAAAAAATCAGGTAGAGGAGCTTTATCCTCGTCCGGGTATCGTTCATCGCTTGGATAAGGACACTTCCGGCTTACTAGTGGCTGCCAAAACTACTGAGGCTCATACCCGTTTAATTGAAATGTTTTCTAATCGAGAAATTTATAAAGAATATTTAGCTATCTGCTTAGGTAATCCTGGTAGTCAGGAAATTAAAAACTTTATTGGACGACATCCTATTTTCCGACAAAAGATGAAGGTTCTAGAAGAGGGAGGACGTCTGGCCATTAGCGTGTGTGAAACCAAAAATCATTCCGGTCCTTTTAGCTTAGTACAGGTCAATTTAAAAACCGGCAGGACGCATCAAATACGGGTTCACCTGCAACATGTAGGCGCTCCTATTTTGGGTGATCCTATCTATGGAAACCTTCCGATAAATAAAAAATATGGCGTTGATAGACAACTTCTTCATGCCCATATTCTTCAATTTAAGCACCCCATTAAAGGCCACTTTTTAAGTTTTAAAGCAGACATACCTTCGGATATGAGAGTGTGGGTGGAAAAATTAATGAAATAAGCAGGGGTGGGGAAAACTGCGACTGTAGAGAGCCGAAAAAGCTAGCATCAAAACTTAAGAGAAAAATGGCTAGAAAATTTAAAAAGAACATGGGCTTCGACTCACCCATTAAAATGATTGAAGTAAATAAAACAGCTGGCAGGCAAATTTACCTTCTAAGAGGCTTTAAGGTAAAAGGGGAGAAAAAATCGTTAACTAGTTAACTATCAAGAAGAAAGCTTTAATGATTAGCTAGTTTGCTGTCTATAGAGATTACAAAAAAAGTAGAAGGCCAGCTTTTCTAAGGCCGCTTCTTTGCCTTCAGCAAAAATTTCTTTATGAAAACTTTCTAGCTAAAATAAGAAAGGAAAAGGGATAGATGTTCAACCCTTTAAAGTTGGCAATCGCAAGCCAATTAATTTAATTAAGGAGAGGCTCATTTTTAGCGAAGAGGCGCTTTCTTAGGAGGGGGTAATCAAAGCTTTTTTTATAAATTACTCCTTTAATAGATATACAAGTTTTATGTAGATTTATAAAAATAATTGGGATACCCTAAATGTAAGGGCAGAATAAGGGCCATGCAAGTCTAAATTTGGAAAACTTTTGTCAAATATACATATTGAAAAAGGATCGAACTATGAAAGAATTTGTAGCATACATAGTCAAGAATCTGGTCGACCATCCTGACAAGGTAAAAATTAATGAGATTGGTGGAACACAAACTTTGATTATTGAACTATCGGTTGAAAAATCTGATATAGGAAAAATCATTGGTAAAAAAGGTAAAACGATTAATGCCATTCGTACTCTTTTAATGTCTGTGGCTAGCCGCAATGGTATTCGTGTGAATCTGGAAATACTTGAAGATGGTAATCCAGTTAAGCAGGAAGGCTAAAGAAAAGGTGGAGGGTAAGTTTGTTATATGGGCTATCCCTCCTTTACTCGGCATCATCCGCTTTAGCTAGCAGTAAAAGCAAATGTTTCTTTATTTTTGCAAAGATTTATTAGCTGAATCTTTTCGCTTTACTCACGATTGTTTTTTAAACTTATCTAACAGGCTTTCTGAGATTTTGCCTTCACAATTTCTCCTCTACTTCAATTAGGCGCTTGCTTGCCACTCTGCTAGGATTATCCTTAAACTATACGTTTTAAGAAAACTTAGTCTGCATGCCCACCTTTCTGAAAGATGTCCCTTTGCCAAACAAAAGGGGCCTTGTAAAGTATGTGGCTGCATAAAGAGTAGATTATATCCTTTAAAGAAACTACGTCTACATAACCAAAAAAGAAATTAGCCTTTTTCCAGGCTGACTCTACCCGTAAAAACAAGCTTTTTATCAAGTATATGATTACATAAAGAGTTGCTCGAAAGCGTATTAGTAAAAAATCATTGCCTAAAATTCAAAATGCTTGTTTACAAAGCTTATCATGCAATCAAAGATTCAAGAAAAATGGAGAGGGGGAGTAAGATTGGACCGAGTAGGATTCGAACCTACGACCACCCGCTTAGAAGGCGGGTGCTCTATCCACTGAGCTATCAGTCCAAAACAAGTAATAAAACAATACAGCAATCTCTACCTTATTTTCAAGTTCAAATGGATAAAACGTCAAATAAAGATAGGAAAAAGTGTGTGGTAAAAGCCCTTATTTTTTTCTCCATACCTCTCATCTATAGAACCAGGTCTTTTGCACTTTTTATGGCAAGGAATATAAGCTTAGAGAAATAGCTTAATTGAAAAGAGAGGGAGTGGCATGCTTTTGAGTTACTCCTGATGCACCCCCCTCCTTTATAAAATACTTTTTGTTAAGCAGAGAGGCAGCTTTTAGAGGGTTGGGTATGCAGGCTAGATTTTTTAAAGCGTATCATATGTTTTTCTTTCATCAGCAAAAAACTTTTTAAAGAAAAGTATAGATGTGTGTTTTAGACATTCTCTTTAAGGCGAAATTTTTTATAAAGGAGCCAGAAGAGAGAAGGATTATCCTCCCTATCATTTTTTATATGACTGATTTTACAATTTTTTGTCGTAAAAAGTGTCATAAAAATGTCGTAAAAGATCATTCTAGGCAGGGGTTAATTCTATAATGGGTAGCTTTTTTGATCCCTTCCTGTAAAATCAGCCTTATTTCTAAAGGGAATAAATAGGTGTTGAAAAATTATGTTATTAAACATTATGTTTTTAAGCATAATGTTTAATAAGCAAAAGAGTGGATATGAAATTTATTAATCGGCAGCAAGAGCTGTCTCGCTTGGATCGCTTAGCTAATAGCGAGGAAGCAGCAATGGCCGTTATTTGGGGAAGAAGGCGGGTGGGAAAGACGCGTCTACTTTTAGAATGGGCTCATAAATACCAGGGTGTTTACTATACAGCAGACGAATCAGCTCCCGCCATCCAAAGAAAATATTTTGCTTTAGCCCTTCAGCAAGCTTTACCAGACTTTGCAGCCGTTGAATATTCAGATTGGCATTCTTTATTCATGCGATTAGCTAAAGAGGCGATGTATACAGGCTGGCGCGGTCCCTTAATAATTGATGAACTTCCTTATCTTATCTCCTCATCTCCTGAATTGGCTAGCGTTCTGCAAAAATTTATTGATCATGAAGGGAAAAAAGCAAAAATAATTGTGGCACTAGCAGGCTCAAGTCAACGCATGATGCAAGGCGCCGTATTAGATGCTTCTGCGCCTTTGTTTGGTAGAGCTAGCGAAATTATCAAGCTGGGGCCTATAGCTGCAGGGTATATGGCAGAAGGGTTAGATATCAAAAATCCTCGTGAAGTGGTAGAAACATATTCTATTTGGGGAGGCATCCCCCGTTATTGGGAACTAGCAAATAACAATAAAGGATCATTTTTTGAAAATATTGATCAGCTGGTTTTAGATCCTCTGGGAGCCCTAAACGATGAGCCTAATCACTTGCTTTTAGAAGAAGCTGCCATAAGTTTAAGGCCTATTTTAGACGCCATGGGCCTAGGAGCCCATCGTCTATCAGAGATTGCTGCTCGCATTGGGCAGCCTGTCACTTCTTTTATGCGCCATATTCAACGCTTATTAGAACTGGATTTAATTGAGCGAGAGATTTCTTTTGGTTCTACTGAATATAATTCTAAACGTACTCTTTATAAAATAAAAGATCCTTTCCTGCGCTTTTGGTTTGAAATCGTAGCTCCTCAACGCAGCTATTTTACTCAGATTAGCTCGGCCCAACGTCAAGCCTATCTTAAAAATTCCTTTCAGCATATATTTTCTGTGGCATGGGAAGACCTTTGTCGAGCTGCGGTTCCACGTTTTCCCTATCAATTGAGCAATATTGCTTTTGGAGGGGCAAGCCGTTATTGGCATAAGCAAGATTCAGAATGGGATATATTAGCTAATTCAGTCGAAGGTAAAGCTTTATTTATTGGAGAAGCAAAATGGATAGCAAAACCCCCTTCGGCTCAGTGGATTTATAAAACTATTGAAGAGTTAAAATATAAAGGTCTTCCACCTACAGCTAGGCAATCTAATAAGCAAGTTGTTTACGGATTATTTATTCCCGAAAAGCCTAAGGACTTAGACTTACCTGAAAATATACAAGTAATTGATGCTAATGAAGTGCTACAAGTTTTAAAGTAGGCATGAGGGGGTTTAACAAGTTAGGAAAAGAGAAACTTTCGCCTCCTTTTTTTCTGCACCAAAAAAACTCAAAACTTAGCTTTATTCATTGATCATCCCCGCCACATCAGCACTGAATGTGGCTGGCGAGCCATTTCCATCTTCCTGCCATTTACCCCGTATTGATAAGGCCGCACATCTTGATCTCTCTTTTGGCCTTTTAAGAAAATCATCCCACGGTATTCTATAGTCAAAATCCAAAATAAGTGGCTACAAATCTTTTTTGGATCGTATAAGACTTTTCCTTTAAAATTTTTGGAGGGCTTTCTGGTAAAAAGAAGAGGTAAAATCTATCATTGCATCTATAAGTCCTTCAAGTCGCCTTGGCAAGAGCATTCCCCTGTTTAAAAAAGAAGAATATCTATCATGCAAAAAATCCTTCAACACTATGCGGATAGGTTCAAGATTTATAATTTGTAGCAGTATTTTAAAGCCTTTGGGTAAAATCCATTTTATTCCTCATTAGAAAAGTATTTTTGCTGGATAAATTTAAGGGAGATCCTTATGATGAGAGGACAATAAATTTTCTAAAGCCATTAAGGTTGAAATGCATCTGCCAGAAGTTTTTGTGGGCTTAGGAGGCAATGTGGGAGATAGCTATGCGATTTTATGCCATGCTATAGAAAAAATGGCTGCTCTTTCTAGCATTTACGATTTAGAGGTTTCTCGCTTTTATTGTACAACACCTGTAAGCTCTATCTCTCAAAGATTTTATATCAACGCTGTTTGTCGCTTTAAAACAACTCTTTTACCTCAAGAACTGTTAAGACAGTTGCAGTCTATTGAGATAAGCTTAGGCAAGCAAGCAAAACCTAAAGAAGCTCCTCGAATAGTGGACTTAGATATTTTATTTTATGGAAGGGAAATAGTGAATGAACCCGATCTACAAATTCCTCATCCTTATTGGCAGGAAAGACTTTTCGTTATAGCTCCTTTAGCTGACCTGGTTACTCACTTATTTGTTCCTCAACTGGGCCATTCTCAATCTCTAGAGCCCTTTAATGTAAGGAAATATCTTCAAAAATTTCCTAATATTCATCAAGAAACTGTCACCCCACTTTTAGAAATTTCAAGGAAAAATTTATGCAGACTATACCCTTTAAAAAATTCTCTATCGGTAAAGGACAACCCTTAGCTATTTTGTCAGGCCCTTGCGTTATTGAAAGCGAAGAGCATTGCTTAGCAACGGCAGAAGCACTTAAAAACTTATTTTCTAAGCACAATATTAATCTTATTTATAAGTCTAGCTATGATAAGGCCAACCGCTCTTCTTACCAATCTTTTCGCGGACCAGGATTGGAAGAAGGTTTACGCATTTTAGAAAAAGTGAAAAAAGAACTCGATTTACCCATTGTGACCGATGTGCATTCGCCCCAAGAAGCAAAGGCAGCAGGTCAAGTGTGTGATCTAATTCAGATTCCTGCTTTTTTGTGTAGACAAACCGATCTTATTAACGCAGCTGCCCAAACAGGAATTCCTGTTACTGTAAAAAAAGGGCAGTTTATGGCTCCTTGGGATATGCTTAATGTGGTAGAAAAATTCCGTGCGGCTGGCAATGAAAACATTATCTTAACTGAGCGCGGAGCTACATTTGGCTATAACAATCTAGTCTGCGATATGCGAGCGATCCCTATCATGCAGGGATTTGGGGTGCCCGTGTGTTTTGACGCTACCCATGCAGTACAATTGCCTGGAGGGTTAGGAAATCAATCAGGGGGACAAAGAGAGTTTATTCCTATCTTAGCCAAAGCTGCTATCAGTGCAGGTGCTAATTGCTTATTTATGGAATCTCATCCTCATCCCATGGAGGCAAAAAGTGATGCTTCTTCTGTGTTAGATTTTAAAGATTTGCCTGCTTTGCTAACTATACTAGAAAAATTATATGATTTGATCCAGGGCAACTAAATCTTATTGCTTAAGCATGCCAAAAAAGCTTTTAAAGCTCATATCAATTAAAGAAACTTAAGTCATGGTCAAAAAACATTCTTTTTCTCCTCTTGCATTCTCACCTAAATGTCAGCATGTCTCTTTGCTTTCTCCTCAGTTTGCGTTGATAATCTTGCTTATGGTAGCCTTATTAAGCGGAATAGCCTGGCAAATAGGGCATGTGAATGAAAAAGACGAGCTAGAATATCATCAACTGCTTGCTGCCTCTCAATCTTCTAAGTCTGCCATGCAGCTAAATTCTTATACAGCACGCCAAGAAAGAGAAGGTGTTCAAAAGGATATCTATTTTTACAAAAGAGGCGAGCGTTTACACATGCGTTTAATAGCGGATGCCGCTCAGCTGGTTTTAAAGCAACAAGATCTTCATCCTCAGGTAGTAGAGCATATGCAAAATGTTAAATGCTTGATGCAAGAAGAGCTTTATTACCTTCTTCCTGATGGGGGTGAAGCTATTTTACAACCTGATGGGCAATTATGTTTACGTTCCGCTCCTGTCTCTCCTCTTTCCTCTTCCTATTGCCCAGAAAGTAGGTTGGAATGGCGTCCTATGCAACTTTTACGCTTCATAGAAGCAGAGACAGCCGAGTATCATTATAAAAAAGATCTTCTAATAGCTAAAAAAGTAAAAATGAAGCGGTATGCGATAGCGGGTCATCAACTAAAAGAATTAGTAGGACAGGAAAAAATTTTAATGCAAGGAACAGCAAACAAAGTCGAATTTTCTTTGAAGGGCAAGGAAGAAGCTTTTCATTTAAAGGCCTATCATTTTAAAGCTAAACTTTTTGATCAAAACGGTAGGATTTTATGAGAAAATATTTCTTCTTATTTTGCCTTCTTTTCAATTGCCTGCTTGCTGAAGAATCAACACCTTGGAGTGTTGAAGCAGAAAGTGTCCATTACAATGGAGAATTAGCTCATCTATGCGGCAAAGTGCTCCTTGAACATGAATTAGGAAAGGTGAATGCTCAAGAGATAATTATTTTTCCCGCAGAAGAGGCTAAGAAAAGGAGTGTTTCCAGCCTTAAAATGGTCCAAGGCGCTGAAATTGCCTTGCAAGATGGTGGTCAGATGAGCTGCTCGGAAGCCGAAATAGACGCTCAAAACTTGGTAGGAAAATTTTTGAATGGGCCCAACCATGAATATGTTGTTTATAAAGAAAACATTCAAGAAAAAGCTTCCCTTCTTACTAAACCTCTAGAAATTAAAAGCCATCAGCTGACCATCTATCTGCAACGGCAGGAACAAGAGGGGAAATCTTTTCTTGCTATAAGTGAAATTTCCGCCTCTCCTAACGTGACTATCAGTTACAATCATGAAATTTTCGCACAAGCTGATTATGGAACCTATAAAAGAACAAAGTCACCCTTTGTTCTAGATAAGCTGAACACCGCGCAAACTAAGAGGGTGGGGGTCATATCTTTGCAAGCTGATAAATCATCAGGAATTTGTCGCCTAAGTAATCCCAAAGGAGATTTTATCAATGCTCAGAAAATTGACTGGGATGTTTTTAGGCGGCAATTAGAGTTTGATAAACCTAGCGGCTCTCTTTATACAGGCACAGCCAATGAGCCTGCCCATAGAATAAATTTTTCCTGTGCGGCCATGAGCTGGGATGAGCAACAAGATATTCTTACTTTATATCAGCAAATTGAAATTGATTATTTAGGTTTAGGCAAATTGACAACCCCTGAAAAGGTTTATATATCCAGACAATCAATAGATGCAAGCAAGCAAGTCAGTTTAATTGAATGTAGAGGTCCTTCGGTTTTAAATTACCAAGACCAGACAAAAAGCCTAGAGTATACTCTTTCTACTTATCATAAGCTTACAGTGGATCGAAAGTTAAGACAGGCTCATCTGGAAAGTCCACGGGATGCTAATGCCCACGTTATGAAGGGCCAGCAGGTGCATCTTACAGGCGCTATGGGTGAGATATATGCGGATGAAGCTTTTATTTATTATGATGAAATTGCCCAGCAGCTAAAGCCAGTAAAATTATTTCTTAAAGGTAACATTTGGTTACTTAAACGCAAGGTTAATGACAAAGAAAAGCAAGAGCAATTTTCCCATCTAGCCCTATCGGATCGTTTAGAATATAATATAGAGACCCAAGAAATGTTGTTTTTGTCGGATTATGGGAAACGGGTGCTTTGTATTGATGGGTCTAATCATTTGCAGATTAGCGCGCCTTCTGTAAAAGTGCTAAAAGATCCTCATACGAAAAAAGATAGGGTGCAAGGAATAGGCGATGTTCGTTTTAATTTGATAGAAAAGGAATGCAAGATGTTGCAAGAACGGTTTCCAACTTTTGAAGCAAAAATAGGTATAGGTATCTTAAGTCATGCATAATAACGAGCATAACATATGTTTGGATGTTCAGAATCTTCAGAAAAGTTATAATGGGCGTAAAGTCGTTAATGGCCTATCTTTCTATGTTAAAAAAGGAGAAATCGTAGGACTTGTAGGTCCTAATGGGGCAGGTAAGACCACGGCTTTTTATATGACTGTAGGGCTTATTCGTCCTGATGCAGGCACTGTATCCTTTAATAAATATGATGTCACCCGTTCTGCTATGCATATGCGCGCACGTATGGGAATGGGCTATCTAGCTCAGGAGCCTTCTGTTTTTCGTTACCTAACTGTTGAAGAAAACATTATGTGCATTTTAGAGTGCTTGCCCTTAACTAAAGCAGAGCGTAAATTACGCTTGGAAAAGTTGTTACAAGAACTTCATCTTGAGTCTTTAGCCAAGAAAAAAGCTATAGCCCTCTCAGGCGGGGAAAGACGTCGCTTAGAAATTACTCGAGCCCTTGTGACCGATCCTACCCTTTTAATGCTCGATGAGCCTTTTGCGAATATTGATCCTTTATCGGTTCAAGAAGTCAAACAGATGGTTTCACATCTAGCGCAGAAAAATATCAGCATTTTAATTACAGACCATAATGCACGTGAGATTTTTTCTATTGTCGATCGTAGCTATCTAGTGAGCGAGGGAAAAGTCATCCTATCCGGAACAGTCGATACTTTAGTTAATGATCAGCAGGCCCGCCGTACCTACCTTGGAGACGATTTTAAATTATAAAAGGCCGATAGAGCTGCTAGGCATTAAATTTTAAAAAAAGGGCAGCGGGGAAAAAAGGATAAAACGCCAGGTTTGACCCTTCTATCTCCGCTTTTAATTTCTTACCCTTATTGTAAAAGTCTATAGATGCTTACTTAATAGGATTGACAATCTCTTCGTGTTTAAAGAAGAAAGCAATTTCTAGTTTAGCATTTTCTACTGAATCTGACCCATGGACAGTATTTTCTGTGACGGATTTAGAAAAATCTGCACGAATAGTGGAAGCAGCAGCTTTAGAAGGGTCAGTGGCACCCATTAATTGACGATTTTTAGCTATAGCATCTTCGCCTTCTAGTACCATCACCATGACAGGCCCGGAGCTCATCATGTTGATAAGATCTTGGTAAAAAGGGCGATCTTTATGGACTGCATAAAATTGACCCGCTTGCTCGGCAGTCAAATGGAGCATTTTTGCAGCTGAAATTTGTAAGCCATTTTTCTCAAAACGTGCAATAATTTCACCTACATGCTTATTCGCGATACCATCAGGCTTTATCATAGATAAAGTCTGTTGAGGAGAAGGATTAACATCCGCAGCCATTAGCGAAAAAGGAGTTAAACAAGCAAATAGAAAAAATAGGGTCGTCCTTAACATAGTGAATGTCCTTATAGTTTTAACGGGTATGAGGGCAGATTTCAGTGCTTTTAAAGAAATAGTTAATTTCGGTTTGAGCATTTTCAGCAGAATCTGAACCATGTACGCAATTTTCATCGATGGAGTGGGCAAAATCTGCACGAATAGTGCCTGGAGAGGCTTTCTTGGGATCAGTAGCTCCCATAATTTCTCGGTTTTTAAGGACAGCCTGGTTACCTTCTAATACCGTAATGAGTACAGGACCTGAAATCATAAAGCTAACAAGGTCTTTAAAAAAAGGACGCTCTTTATGAATAGCATAAAAACCCTCGGCTTCCTGCTGGCTTAAATGTTTCATTTTAGCAGCCACAATCTTTAACCCATTTTTTTCAAAGCGAGCAAGGATTTCACCTATCTGATTTTTACCTACAGCATCTGGCTTAATGATGGAGAGTGTGCGTTCTTGTGATGTCATTCTTCTTTATTTCCTCCTTTAAAGGTTATTAAATAAAAGGTAGTATAGCAAACTTGAAAAAAATACACACTATTAAACCATTTTGAGGCTTAAAAAAATGATGGATTTTAAACAAAAACTCTATACTTATGCCCAGTTACTGATAGAACATGGCTTAAATGTACAAAAAGGACAGATTGTTAACATTACAGCAGAAATTTGCCATCGTGAGCTTACCCATCTGCTTTGCCAAATAGCTTATCGCCGAGGAGCCAAGCATGTGAATGTAGATTTTATTGAGCCGCGTTTAATAAGAACTCGCCTCTTGGATTCGATAGAAGACGATGATCTAGCGTATGTGCCTCACTATCTTAGCCAAAAATATGAAGAATTTGTAAAAGAAGGAGCTGCTGTCTTACGATTGATTGGTAGTGAACTTCCTGATAACCTTACCGATTTAAATCCTCAAAAAATTAACACTCTCTCCAATAGTAATTTTAAAGCTCTTAAAAAATATTATACTGAGGGGGTAAGTAAGTCGAAAGTTCAGTGGACAGTTGCCGCAGCAGCTACGCCACAATGGGGAAAAAAAGTTTTTCCTGAACTTGAGGAAGAAAAAGCTTGTGAAGCATTATGGGAGCAGATTTTCAAAATTTGCCGGGCTGATCAGCCTAACTGCCTTGAATTGTGGAAAAAACATAATAGTATCTTGCAAACACGTGCCAAGCACCTGACTAAAATGAAAATTCGCGAATTGCATTTTACAGGCCCAGATACCGATTTAAAGGTTTTTTTAAGCCCGCAAGCTCTTTTTGTGGGAGGGGGAAGCCAAGGACCTAGAGGGGAATTTGAGCCTAATATTCCCACAGAAGAGTGCTTCACTACGCCTGATTATCGTCTAACCACTGGTAAAGTAAAAGTTACGCGTCCTGTGCTTGTGAATGGTAAAATAGTTAAAGATTTGCATTTGGAATTTAAAGAAGGCAAGCTTGTTCATTTTGAGTCTAGTGAAGGGAAAGAAAATTTTGCAAGATACATCGATAACGATGCAGGCTCTCGCTTTTTGGGCGAGGTGGCTTTAGTAGGGACAGACTCTCCGATATTCCAAACGGGTAAGATATTTGAAGAAATTTTGTACGATGAAAATGCCGCCTGCCATATTGCCGTGGGTTTTGCCTATAGTATGTGTATAGATGGAGGCCCTTTAATGTCCCCTGATCAGCTTGCAGGTATAGGATGTAATGTAAGTACCGTACATGTCGACATGATGATCTCGGATGAGCATGTAGATGTTGAGGCAACTACCTATGAAGGTAAAAAGGTTAAGTTGATCTGCAAAGGGCAATGGCTGCAAGGGTTGTAAATGGGTAGCCGCCAATCTAAATTAAGAGAGAGGAATAGCAAGAATTTATGTTTGACATTTGATAGAAAAGGTTTAAAACTTTTCCTTAAGTTATCTTTTGTAAAATGTAAAACTAAGCAAGAAAAATAACAAAAAAGGATAAGCTAGCAACTTTAAATAGAAATTTTACTTTCGTTTTTTTGGCGGTTTTAGCCTTCCTAGCTTACAGGGCTTTTTTACATGGATGCAGAGTAACCGCAGTGAGCTATTCTGAATAGATTAAATGAAGAGGTTTATCCTGAATGTTTTTTTCTAGCAGAGCCTTGCAGCTGTTATATTTCATTCACTTTGCTAAATTTTTGCTTTTTCGCAAATAGAGCTTTTTTTCCACCAGCATTTATTTATAATTTTAGCGACAACTTTGTTTTTAAATTTTTTTAAAATTTCCTAGGTAAAAGTTTACTAGGTGACTTGTAATAAATTTTTGTTAACGCATTAGAATAATATAGTTCGATTTCTTCATTACTTGAATGAAAAATAATTAATTTTCTCATTAAAGCAATTTTTTTTCTTGAAATTAATATTTCTATTCTTTATCTTTTTGTTTTAAAATACCTATTAGGTTAAGTTTAGTAATCAATATTTTTAAAAGATTGAGGGAATAGAATATGGTAGTTAATATAAATATGACAGCATTTACCGATGCCGCAGGGCAAACTTCCAATGTGCTCAATACGGGGGATATTACCTCAGTAATCAACCATATTGACGCCTCTAACGCTACTCTTACAAATAAATTCATCGCTTGTATGCAATGTCTTTCTCAAACGCTTAATAGTGATGGGCCTTTTCAAGGAAAGTGTGAAAGCAATTTAAAGGAAAAAATTTTTGATCTAGCTAAGAAAAAACCTGCCGAGGCGCAAGAAGCCATCAAGGATAGTACGATTAGATATGATGAGAAGCTTTCTTCCACAATTAAAAAAGTGAAGTATTTATCAGCTGGCGTCTGTGGGATCCCTGGGGGCAACTATGCGAGAAAACTTTGTCATCATATCTTTGAGACCTATGGGAATAATAGGAATTTGGGTACTACCTACCTTTTAGCAGGTGCAACTGTTACCTTTACTCGAGGTGTATCTTCCATATTTGCTTTAAATGCTACCGATGGCGGGCAAGGAGCTGGCAGCGCTGATATGTTCATAGGAACAAGCCTTATGGCCTTTCCCCTATTAAACTCTATTATTAAAGCGAGGGGGGATGAACCTTAAAACTTTTGATAGACTGCCTTTGCAAAAAAGAATATGATAGTTTTAACTCCAGCGTGTAATGAAAGAGCAATTTCTAGTTTCTTAGCTAAAAAGAGTAGAGTTTTGCTCTAATATTTTTATTCATTAACCTATAAAAAAGAGAGGAAATAATGAATTATATTTTTAGTTTATTTACTTCATGTGGAGTCCACTCTTATCAAGAGTATGAGGTCTTAGAAAAAAAAGATGAAGATAGAGGAATAGAAGAACTGCGCCAATGGATAGAGACTCATCCTGTTAATTCTTCCATTAAAATGTTAGAAAGCGCCAAAAAGCTTGATAAGTATACGAATGAATTAATGAAAAGCTTAAAAGAAGTACCTTTGACTAATTCTAACATTGACTTATTGAAAGATCACTTGATTCTTCTTGCTAAGGAAAATGATAGTGTAAGACGAAGATTAATAGACAAAATTTCTAATCTTAAAGGCGAAAAATCTCTCCTCGAAGATTTGCAAGTTAAATTGATTTTTACATGTGCTCATTGAAAAGGAGGGGGAAGGGAGTGGGCTAATACTTATAGCCGGCCCATGCCTAAGCAATAATTTAAACGGACAATTTTGTATTGAGGCATAAAAAATCTCTACTTCCCGGCTCTTTCTCAAACCTTCCTATTCTCCTATCTATCCTCTTTTTTTATTTCTTTCTATAAACTTTTTCATTGTGAGACGGGGCCATAGCGATTTAAGAGATGAAGGCGAGACGCCCCCTGCTAAAGGGGGCGATGCCCATTATTCTTTACCCTCTTGTATGCTTTTTTCCAACATTTAATTTTTAGCTTATCAAGCTAAAATTCCTGCTTAAGCTGAATAAAATGTTAGAACAAAGCTTTGGCTGGTTGAACCACAGGGCGTAGTTCCTGTAATGGTCACCTTAAATGTAGGTCCCGATCCTTTTGAAAGCCCTGTGATTACCCCTGTTGTGGGATTAATGGATGAGTCAGAAGGTAGTCCTGTAGCCGTAAAGGTGAAGGGCTCACCGTTTGGACTAAAAAAATGTCCGGTGACTTGATTTAAGGTATAGGGGTCACCGCTAAGTACAGCCAAATTTATTGGATTCTCCAGGGGGGTGGAGGTAGGCGGAACACAAGGAAAGTCAATGGTAAAAGATTGGCTTACACTTGCACAAGCATCACTAGCTGTAGCCGTGATGACGATGTTATATACCTGATTGTCTTGTAAACCTATCCCTGAGATGAGTCCTGTTGTTGGATTAATACTTGCTCCTGTCGGTAATCCGGAGGCACTAAACGTTAAAGCTCCTCCACTGGGATTGCTAAAATAAGGGCTGATATCAAAGCTATAAAGCTCATTACCTGAAAAACTAAAATTAGGGATAGGGGAATGATTCAATTCATGGCAGGAGGGAGGCACAATTATTTTCTTTCTTTTTTCTTCCGCAATCGCTAGCACTTCAGGCATATAAACTGCAGGTGCACTCACCCAGCTTGCTAAAGCAGGGTCACAATAGCAGGGAGTGCAGGCGTTGTCATCCATCTGTTTGTATGCTCCAAAAGCGTAGGTAAGCTCGATACCTGCAGTAGTAAGGTTGGGAAGGTGAGATTTTCCTCGCGTATGAGCACCAAATAATCCTACGGTCAATCCTGTCCATTCCGGCTGAGACCAGCTTAAACGTACTTTTCCATAATTATAAGGGCGTTTAAATTCGGCTAAGAGATCAAGAAGAAAATGGGAAGCAATTTGCTGCTGATAGCCAAAGCTTGCCCCCAAGCCAGATAGATGTTTTCTAGATCTATATTTTCGGCGGTAGCTTACCCTATCAAAATCTGCATCTACCTGAAAGCGGCCGGAATACCAAGGGGTTATGGTTATCCCTAGGGAGCCTCCATAGCTGCTAGAGCCAGCAATACGGCGCCAGTAAAGAAAATCTTCACATCTCTTAGGCTTTAAATTGTGAGATGTAGCATAAGAATAATAGGTTGTTGCTTCCAATTTATTGAAAAACTGATGATAAAAATCATGCTGATATTTAGCGCCAAGAGCATATTGATGCATCCAACGTTCTTTTTTTCCGGTAGAAAAACGATAGCCTAATCTTTGTGTTAAATATTCAGCTGAAAGCTTGAATCGATCTTCATGGCTGTAGAGCCAACCTACTGTTCCATTGGCACGATAATTCCTCCTGCCTACTTCTCCAAAAAATGCTATAGCCGTTTCATCGGTGGTAGGACGAGGCGCCAAGGCTAATTTAAAAGTAGGAATCAAGGCGTTTTGGGTTCTTCCTCTAGCATGATCACAGCTTTGGCTGTATAAATGGCTATAAGCTGCCATGATCACCAGCAAAAATGTTAAAAATTTTTTCATTTTTTTATCCCTTATTTTTTTGGAATTTTCCTTTTAGAGTATTTTTGTTTTTGGCGTCAAAGTTTTTTCTTAATAAAAGTTTACTTAACACGAGTTATCGGATAAGAAAGCACTTTAAGTTTGCTTCAATTCTATCTAAGCTCTAAGCCAATTCATTAAACATTTTGCCAAAAATGTTTTAGATAAATCAGAGACAGGGGTCTTGGATCCTCACATCTCCTGGCGCTAGCATATAAGTAAAAATTTTTCCTTTATCATTAACAATTAAATGTAGTTTGAACCCACAGAAGTGCCTGGTAGAGGCTTTTCCTCTTTTGGCTATTTTTTTTAACTTGGAAGGGAATGGATGCGACGATTATGGCATACTATCAATAGAATAAAATCGATAAATGAGATGCCTCTATACTCTCTTTAAGCAAGCTTGCGAATAAACAAAAAGGAGAAATGAGCATGTTTTCATTAAAGTGATGAACTTATGGTAGGAAAGAACATGCGGAAAATATTTCTTCAGCATTTCCTTATCCGATAACTCGCGTTAATTAAAGAAGTAGGAAGAGTGCGCCTGGTACTAAAAGTTATATCCAAGAAAATATGGGCAGTAGGCGTTTTTACCCCTCGATACACCATATTTTCGTCAGAAATCTCCCCAATGTGTTGTAAGATAAAGGAGCCCTGCAACTAATCTTATAGGCCTAACTGGTGGGCCTATTTTTCTGCAAACACCTTATCAAATTCTTCCTCTGGCTGCTTCCATACAATCAACTTAAGATAGCTTAAATAAGAGAATGATTTTGATTGAGTTCGCGGCTAAGGCGTAATTCAAAAAGGTGGCCCTATGGGTCATCTAAATTGTGTGGTTTTATTGTAAACTTTGCAAGAAATTAAGAGCTTTGTACAGGGTTAACGCATTTAATTTTACTTGATAAGTAAAAATATTTTCCTCACAACTTTTCCTTTAATACAGGAGAAGCCATGTCAGAGGATAACACCGTCATTATGGGATTTTTAAAAATTGTCCCGGACCCAAGAATAGAACGATGCAAAA